>NZ_JBFPJH010000282.1:0-4312 GCF_040838255.1 Bacillus sp. C30
TTCTTGTACTGGTACTTCTTTTTCCTCGGATTTTGTTACTTTATTCAATGAAGCTAACACGACCATAGCGAGCACAATACAACCAACGTAAAATGAAGGGATTACATTTCCGAATATAAATGTAACTGCAAACAATGCCCAAAATAAGCTAGAACCGAATCGGTTTGGATGCTCACGATCAAATGCAATACGAACAGCGATAAATGCAACAATTATACCTAATACATAATAAATTGTATCCATTGTTATGATGTTCATCTTATATAGCCTCCTTCTCTTGGTTTTCTTCTGCCTTCATTGTTTTCTCTATATACTTATCAAACCTTCTAAACCTAATCCAGCTCACAATAAGTGCCGATATCGCAGTTGGAATGCCCCAAAGCGCCATATCCCATACACCGACATGCATACCTACTGAATCGAAGAATCCTTTCATTAATAAAATGGCACCAGTTGCGATAAAAATATCTTCTCCGAAAAACCAAGCTGTGTTTTCCGCAGCTGCTGCGTTTGCTTTAATCTTTTCTCTCAATTTTTCAGGGAGTTTACCATATTTACCTTGCGCAGCTCCTTCTGCCATTGGCGCAACAAGTGGTCTTACCGTTTGCGCATGACCACCAATATTCAGTCCAAGTGCTGCTGATGATTCTCTTATCGTAAAATATGACATTAATACTCTTCCAGTTGTTGCTCCTTTTGATTTCGTTATAAGTGCTTCTGCTCTTTCTTTTAAACCATAACGCTCTAAAATTCCGATTACCGGTAAAGTTAATATGATTGGCATAGACATATATCTGTTTTCTATGAAAAATTTACCGAACATGCTAATCACATCATAAAAACTTAAGCCTGAAACCATACCAGTAACAATACCCGCAACCATAACTACTAACAGTGTATTTAGCCTAAATAAAAACCCAACCGCAACAAGTAAAATCCCAATTAATTTCACCAATTTTAACACTTCCTCTCATTTTTAATCCCGCTAATTAAAGTTTCACTTTATTTGGTGCGCATATAGAAATACCATTAAGTTCGAATGTTCTGTATATTTTCTCCGCAAATTGGACTGCTTTCTCTCCGTCCCCGTGTAAACATATCGTTTGCGCTTGAACTGCTACTTTCTCCCCATTAACCGATTCTACATACCCTTCCTTTACCATTTGAAGTACTTGTTTTATCGCTTCATCTTCATTTTTTATAAGAGCATTTTCTTCTGTACGGCTCGTTAAAGTTCCATCCTGCTTATACGTGCGATCAGCAAAAGCTTCTTGTACGAGAGTTATATTATATTTTTCTGTTGCCTTTATAAATGCCTCACTATTCGCTAATCCGTAAAGTAATAATCCAGGATTAATATGATAAATTGCCTTTGCGATTGCATCCGCAATTTCCGAATCAGTTGCCGCCATATTATATAAGGCACCGTGCGGTTTTACATGTTGCATTTTCCCTCCAGCAGCTTTAACAAATCCGTCTAATGCGCCAATTTGATATAAAACATAATCGTATACTTCACTTGCTGAAACATGCATGTTCCTTCTCCCAAATCCAATTAAATCAGGAAATCCAGGATGTGCCCCTATTGCTACGTTATGCTGCAGAGCTTTTTCAACCGTTTGCCGCATAACGGCCGGATCACCAGCATGAAAACCACAAGCAACGTTTATAGAGGAAACGAACGGAAGAATTTCATCATCATTCCCCATTTTATAAGCTCCAAAACTTTCTCCTAAATCACAGTTTAAATCGATTGTAGTCACGATGTTTTCCTCCTAATCTCAGCTTCGTAAAGCGATGAATTTCTTTAATAGACTCATACTTGTTTCCTGCTTTATATATAATTGTGCAGCGTCTTCCATAGTTATTTTTTCAAAAGTTACATAGTCTCCTGGTTTCAGCTGCGCTAGAAGAGGTAAATCTACTGAAATTACATTTCCAATTCTCGGATAACCACCTGTCGTTTGTCTATCCGCCATTAATATAATAGGCTGTCCACCATTTGGTACTTGAATTGTTCCGAATGTAACTGGGCTCGATAAAATTTCTATCTCTTCAACTCTATTTAAAACATCTCCGTCAAGCCTATATCCCATGCGATCAGCATAATTGGACACTTTATACTCTTTTGAAAAAAACGACTTTATACTTTCTTCTGTAAATTGATCATATTCAAAGTCTGTTATGACGCGAAGAATAGGATGCTTCTTATATTTTGGTAAAGCATTGTTACAAATTGCCCACTTCGTTTTTATACGCTTTTCTTCTTGTAAATTTTGAATGAAACGACTTGCAACTTCTGCCCCTGTACCAATTTGAAAATAATCTCCTTTTTTCAGCATTCTCCCTTCAATACCGCCAAGAGCAGCACGTATGTAAGTACTTTTACTTCCCATCGTACGATTAATATTTATACCGCCCGCAAAAGTCACATATGCTCTGCAACCGCTTTTCGCTTTTCCGAGGCAAAGCATGCTTCCTTCTTCAGCTAATATAGGGTGCCATAATGGAATGCGTTCTCCATTTAATAACGGTTCCATATCCGCACCGCCAATCGCGAGCAATGTCGTTTTCTTTATTAACAATTTAGGTCCCATTATTGTAATTTCGAGTCCAGCCTCATTCTCCTCATTACCTACTAACATATTAATCATCCTGAGCGCATTTTTATCCATAGCCCCGCCAACAGGTACACCGTATTGTTGATAATGAAATCGTCCTAAATCTTGGACTGTTGTAAACATTCCTGCATGCAAAATTTCTACATCCATTCTTTAGCCCCCTCAAGCGATACGTACTCTCCTTTTGTTATTGGTATAAATCGTAAATACATACCACTTTGAATATATGTTGGTGTTTCTTCTTTTGGATTAAATAGAGAAATAGGTGTTCGGCCGATAATATTCCAGCCTCCTGGTGTTTCAAGCGGATAAATACCCGTTTGATTTCCGCCAATCCCTACTGAACCAGGAGCGATTTGTAACCGTGGTGTTTCTTTTCTAGGTGTTTCTAGTTCTTTTGATAATCCCCCTAAATAAGGGAATCCAGGTGTAAAACCTAACATGTACACGAAATATGTTGTTTCACTATGTATTCGAATAACATCCTCTACTTGTAAGCCTTGATAATGCGCAACTTCTTCTAAATCAGGTCCATATTCTCCCCCGTAACACACTGGTATAGAAATATGTTTCACATCTCGGTTCACTTCTTCTTTATAAGAATCACACAGCTCCCGTATATACTGGCAAACGTAATCATATGGTCTTATATTTCTATCATTTCCCTTCCATACTTCGTACAAATTGTAGTACACCGCTAATGAAGTAAACGACGGAACGCATTCAACCATTCCTGCAAATGGATGCCGCCTCAGCGCTTGAAATAACCGTTGCACTTTTCCATATATATCCATCCTAATTTCTTCACCAAATGTAACAATAATTGCTTGATCCCCTAACGCAGAAAATTTCATCCCACTCCCTCTTTCTATGCCAAAAAGCCGAGTTCTTTCGAAATGCGGTATGCTGTTTCTTTCACTTTCGCAGTAAAATATGAAATGTTACTTTCGCTATACTCAATTGCTAATCCCGAAATACTAATGCCGGCTACAACCGTTCCATCACTTGCAAAAATTGGTGCTGCTATAGCCGCTGTATGATTTTCTAGTTCAGAATAACTAATTGTGTACCCTTCTTTTTTCGCCATATGTAATACTTCTAACAAATGCTCCTTATTCACAATCGTTCCATCTGCAAACTGCTTTAAATCCGTTTCCTCTACGTACTTTCTTTTCTCTTCCTCAGAAAAATACGATAGTAAAATTCTCGGACATGCACCCGCATACAGTGGTGCCCTTCTTCCAACCGCCGTATAAACACGTACTGGCTGAACTCCCTCCATCTTCTCAACATAAATTGCGTCATTACCATCTTGAATAATTAAATTCACTGCCTGCCCTAAACTATCTCTAAGCTCTTTCATATAAGGTATCGCAATATTTCTTACGGATAATCTTTGTGAAACAAGTTGACCAAATCGTAAAAAAACGACTCCGAGACGATACTTGCCCTTTTCTGTTTTTTGTAAAAAATCCATTTCTTCTAACGAGCCAATTAAACGATAAACAGATGTTTTCGGCATATTTGTAAGCTGAACCATCTCTGTTAAACTTAGCTCCTCATGCTCATAAAACAACTCTAAAATATCCATTGTCTTAACTGCCGTTTTATTTATACTCATCCTATCTCCTTTTTGTTCCGAATTTCGGAACTTCAATTCCGTTTTTTGAAACAAACATATAATTTAAAAT
>NZ_JBFPJH010000283.1:0-4296 GCF_040838255.1 Bacillus sp. C30
AAAGTATTCTTTACATTTTTCATGTTCATTCTGTTTATGCTTCCGTATACATACTCTGTATTTAATGGTTTCTCAGCAATGCAGTATAGATGGCTTTATTTATTTGTATTTGTAATTGCTCAAACTATAGCATACATCTTAGATTGGATGATTGTTCATAAGAAAGAACATAAATTACCTTATATAATGAGTTCATTAGTATCAATAGGATTATTCATTTATGCATTTTATAGAAAAGTAAATATAAATGTAAGTGATAAACCTTTACAGGTAGTTGACAATATTTTAATCGGAACTATCGTTCTTTCTCTCATTACAGTATGTTTATGGCGTTATCTTTCTAAACCTTTCATACAATTTTTAGTTGTAGTGAACGTACTCGTTAGTACAATTTCCATGAATTACATGTATGCTAATAATATACTTAGTACCGCTTTCGGACAAAGCAATGCTACAAAAGAAGCTTTACATGTATCTGGCTATGATAACAAAGATGAGATTGCTGCCATTCGTTATATACAAAAATATGATAAGGACTTTTATCGTATTCTTAACCCAGGTAGCGCCCATAACACACCAATGTTACAAGGTTATCATGGTACAAGTACGTACCAAAGCTTGATTAATTATTATGTTCATGACTTTATGAAAAATAAATACAACGTATTCCAAGGGTTCGACACTCCTTCGATGTTCTTCCAAGTTGATAGTCGACTACTACTTGAAAATATGTTAGGTGTAAAATATCGCGTACTAAGCGCTGATACAGATCAAAAAAATATCCCATATGGATATAAACTATTAAAACAAGTAGGACCATATAATATTTACAAAAATGACTATGCTTTACCGTTAGGGTATGTATATGATTCTGGTATAAGTGAAGAAGAATTTTCTAAATTAAACTTCGCTCAGCGTGACCAATTATTATTACATGCTGTAGTCGTTAATAATGGAAAAGACTTTTCATTAACTCATTTTGATAAAAAGAACCTTAATTCAAAAGCGGTATCTATCAACATGGAAAAAGTACAACTAGAAAATATGGAAAAAGAGAATAATAAACTCATTGTCCACGGCAATGGAAATATGATTGTACCTATAAATTATCCTAATACTCCTGGAGATTTAATTGTAGAATTAAAGATAAAAAATAAAGGTTCATTCCATGCAGTAGTTAACGGGAAAGATATGGGGAAAGGTGAAGACACTGGTGCATACTCATATCCTTTAGAAAGATTTGTTTATAATTTAGGTAAAGACGATCGCCCAGACCAACTAACCATTTCTATTGATGCGCCAGGTGAATACGAACTTGAAGACTTACAAGCAAATATCGTAAATTACGAAGGTGTACAAAAAGAAACAAAAAAACTAACTGAAAATAGACTTCAAAATATTTATTATAAAAACAACTATTTAAAAGGTGAAATCAACTCAAAAAAAGATGGATTACTATATTTATCTGTTCCATATAGTAAAGGTTGGACTATAAAAGTTGATGGAAAAGAAACAGAATTCACGAAAGCAAATTCTGCCTTTATTGGCGTACCAATTACAAAAGGAGCACATGTAATCGAAATGACTTATGTTACACCTTACTTTAAATTAGGTATGATTATATCAATTATTTCACTAATTATTTGTGTAGCCTTACTAGTTTTTACAAATCAAAAAGGACGCCGAAAATTGCCTTTTAAAAAGCAGCAATGAGCACTCAATAAATCATGAAGCTATCCAAAGCGGATAGCTTCATAAAAAATATTAAATAACGTTTTAACCATTATAAACAAGGAGGGTCAAAAATGACTCTTTCAATAGTCGTACCATGCTACAATGAAGAAAAGATGCTTCGAGCCTTTTATTCAGAGACTTCTCTAGAAATTCATAAATTAACTACCGATTATGAATTTGTTTTTGTAAATGATGGTAGTAAAGATGATACATTAAATATTCTACGTGATTTGGCAAATTCAGATGCAGCTGTTCATTATATATCATTTAGTCGGAATTTCGGCAAAGAAGCCGCTATGTTAGCTGGTTTAAAATACGCTACAGGTGATGCAGTTGTTATTATGGACGCCGATTTGCAACATCCTCCTACACTAATAAAAGAAATGTTAGAAGGATATAACGAAGGTTACGACCAAGTTATTGCAAAAAGAACAAGAACAGGTGATTCACCCGTTCGCTCTTTCGTTTCTCGTCTATACTATAAAGTGATGAATAAGTTTGTAGATATTGAACTAGTAGACGGCATTGGAGATTTTAGACTTTTAAGTAGAAGAGCTGTTGATTCTCTATTATCTTTAAGCGAATACAATCGCTTCTCAAAAGGTTTATTCTCCTGGATTGGATTTAATGAACTAATTATTGGATATGAAAATGTATTACGTTCTGATGGAGAAAGTAAGTGGACTTTTTCTAAATTGTTAAATTACGGAATAGATGGTGTTATCTCATTCAATAATAAACCATTAAGACTATCTATATATCTTGGATTATTAACAACTATTTTAGGGATTTTATACGTAATTACTACATTTATTCAAATTATTGTTGGTGGTGTTGAAGTCCCAGGATACTTCACTTTAATTTCCGCTATATTATTTATTGGTGGTATTCAACTCATTTTCCTAGGTGTTATGGGTGAATACATCGGTCGCATTTATTATGAAACAAAACGTAGACCACATTTTATTGTAGCTGAAAAGAAAGTTAGTGAAGTCAAACAAAAAGCATAATAAAAAAGTTACTTCTACCTACAGAAGTAACTTTTTTTATACTAATATTTACATACCTTTTTTTACTGTCATTACTGGTTTTGTATATCCCGTTAATTCTTGTATATGTTGAATCATCTCTTCACCTGTAATGACACCACAACCCGGTATGTTCCAATTTTGTCCATAGGCCTCATCACGTAAAGCTAATTCAACCATTGCTTTTGCACCGTCTGGTGTGAAAATATATTCACGAGCAATCTTTTTATCTCCAACAAAGCTTGATAACTTATTTGCAAGTACCCCATTTAAAGTATGATGAACAAGTGTACTTTCTGCATTTGGACCATAAAAATCAGGGAAATGTGCAATAAACATTTGTACACGAGCCTGTTTTGCCATCATTTCTAGCTGTAACCGAATTTTCCCTTTCTTCGTATGTGGTGCCTTTTTAACTTCTTCCACTACAGGTTCTTCCCCTTGCCTCCCATACGCATAAATATTATCAACTATCCCTAACTTACTGTCGTAATACATTGCTACTTCTAATATATTTTTTAATAATTTTGGTTGCTTCTTCTCCCAATCTGAATATGGAATGTTTACAGCATGAAATATAATATCAACGCCTTTCGCGGCTTCCATTATATCCTCCTGTATAAATACATCTCCCGCTACAACTTTCACATTTTCTTCTCCAGAAAATAATATCTCTAATTTCTCTTTATTCCTCGCAAAGGCCACTACATGAATTCCTCTGCTACATAATTCTTTTACAATTGCATACCCCATTGATCCAGATGCTCCTAGCACTAAAGCTTTTTTCATTATATATCCCCCCTAAATTAATTAACCGCTGTTCAATTAATATTAAAAAGAAAATCACTTACATAAGAAGTGATTTTGAAATAAACTCCACGTGTACTTTAGCTAATCCTTTTACTTCTTCAAATGTTTGATCATTCCCACAATAGTGTGCCACAAACCCATGTAATGATAGAAAAACAGACCATATTGTCATTACATTTACCTTCTCATTACACAAAGAAGATACAACAGTAGCAAATTTTTCGTAACTAACATTTGGGCCATCTGCTAAACATTCTTTTAACTCATCATCTCTAATTAAAAACATGATTTCATAATGACTTTGATTTTGCAAACCAAATTCAATAAAACCAAATAAAACAGCTTTCAATTGTTCCTCTTGTGGTAAATTTTGATCATTAATCTCATCTAATTTTTGATTTAGCAATTGAAAATCTTGCTCTACCATCGCATAGAAAAGCTCTGCTTTATTTTTAAAATGATAATAGATGGCACCATGGCTATATCCTAGTTCTGTTGCAATTTTACGCATTGAAGTATGCTGATAACCTAATTTTATAAATAAGTCTCTTGCTACATTCATAATCATTTCTCTCGTTAATTCTTGTTTAACTGCCCTTCTTGGCGACATTTTTCATACCTCACAATTTAATTAACCACAGTTCAATTAATATTATAACCTTTTCCCAAAAAAATACAATGAGTTTCTTACAAAAAGATACATTTTGAAAGGATAGCATTATAC
>NZ_JBFPJH010000024.1:0-28577 GCF_040838255.1 Bacillus sp. C30
ATTCTAATGTTATAATTCAGAATTTTGTGGAAATTAACCAGTCGGAGTACTTATAATAAAAATAAAAAGATGATGAGATGGTGGAATGATGCAAAAGAAAAAATGTTTGCGTGAATTCTTTGAAATAATTGCAATTGCATGTTTATTAGTGTTTTTGGCAAAAATCTTTTTGTTTTTCCCTACGACTGTAAAAGGAGCATCGATGAGGCCGACGTTACAAGATGGAGATAAAGTAATTATTAATAAACTTGCAAAGAGATTTGAAAGTTATGAGAGAGAGGATATTATTGTCGTGAAGACAGATAATTTCTATGTGAAGAGAGTTATCGGATTACCAGGAGATGTAATTGAGATGAAGAATGATCAATTATATGTTAATCATCAAGTGAAAAATGAAGAGTATTTAAAGAATAATAAAAAACAGGCAGAAAAATTACTTATCAATTTAACTGAAGATTTTGGACCGATTACAATTCCTAAAAATAAAATTTTTGTGATGGGAGATAATCGTTTAGTTAGTAGGGATAGTAGGAACGGTTTAGGGCTCATTGATAGAACAGAAGTATTAGGAAAGTTCATGGCGATATATTATCCATTTGAACATGTGAAAATTGTAGATTAAAAATAAGAAAAACCAAGCGAATTAGTTGCTTGGTTTTTCTTATTTAAACAGTTGGTGTTTTATTTATTGTTTCTTGTGAAGCAATATGTTCATTATTTTGGTCGATATTTAACATGAATTTTCGTTGTAACAATTGCAATTTAAAGAGTGTTAAAGGATCATGATAAGTTTCTGGGTTTGTTCTTAGCTTTGTTAATGTTTGCTCATCTTCTTGTATTTCAAGTTGGGCCGCTTCTACGGTTTGTTTCAATATGCTAAGAGGGTCTTTAAAGAACATCATGATATCCCGTTCTAGCGCACCTTCAAATACTTCAAATTGAAGGAAGAATTGTTTTGAAATCATCTGAGCAACTTCTGTATAATCTTCTGTTTCAATATATTGTTTATATTTATTTGATAGCATAGATTGATTTTTTTGCATATTACCGAATAATTTCCCTGCACTCTTTAAGAAAAATTGTGTCGGTGTAAAGCGTAATAAAATATTGATGTTAGCTACTGTAATTCTATTCGTCATTCTTGCAACATCTCTATCCCAGTCATCTAGTAATTTGAAATCACAAGGAAGTTTAATACGCTCTTCCTCATAGAGCTTATTAAAGGTATCGCTCATTTCATCTAAATAAGCTTGAGCTTGAATGAATTCATTATGAGCAGTTTCAATCCATTCTTGAATAGACCCAGTAAATTTAGGAAGAAGCACTTGCTGTACATGTTTTTGAATTCTTTCATTCATTGCTACATTTAGTTCTTCATGGACCAGTTTGAAATCACTATCTTCTTGAACGAGGTCAGAGCAACTCTGCAACAATTCAGGAATTTGAGAATGTATATCCTGCGTAATCTCTTCTTTCGTTAAGAGATAAGATTCTGTAATAGAACGAATTTTATCTTTTTGAATGGCAGTAAGATTATTAATAAAACCATCAAGTTTTACTAAAATATGTTTATTCCAGCGAACGGATTTCACTAACGTATTTTCTAATTCCACACGCTCATTTACAAGGTATGCAATTGTTTTTTGGATAAACCATAATAATTTTTCAATGCGTTCTTTTTCCACGTTACGCTTAGTAAGGTTAGAAAGAATAGAGTCTGTTACGTTACCTAGCTGTTCACTACTCTCTTGTGAAGGAGAGTAAGGGAAAAAGTGTGCTTCTGGGAAATGTACGAGTATTTTCTTTTTAATGCTGTTCGTGATATTTTCACTAGTATTCGTATCAATTGTTTGTAAGACGAATTTAATTTGTAAATTTGGTACTTGCTCACGAATATATAATAATGTATCGAGCTCTTCATCATGTAATGGTGAAGCTGAATTTAGGACATAGATGAGACTATCTGCTGCCTGTAAGTATTCAAAGTGAGAGCTGTTTTTGTCAAGTTGTCCATGCACAGTAGGTGTGACAAGGAATGAAAACTTATTTTTTCGTAAAAATCTACTTGGTAATTTAACTTCAATACATTTTCTTTCTAGTTTTGACTGAGAAGGTACCGCTAGTATGTTATGAAGTTCGTCAAAGTTTGGTATATTTCGTATATCTAGTTCTGTAAGCTCAGTTATTTCAGTTTGACTATCATCTTTAAATGTAATTGAAGTTGTTATAGCCTCATTTAATATATTTTCTCCTAGTATAGAGTTAATAAAGGCTGATTTATCATAATCGCTAGCTCCTGCTACTAGAAGTTGTGTAACAGTTAAATCGTATAACTCACGAACAAGTAGTGTGAATTGATGACCTAAATCTACATCATTCTTCTCAGCCCATACAGCAATCGTTTCAAATAATGCTGATACGTCTGCCATATCAACATTTGCATGAGCTGATGCATTTGAAAGTAAGGCACCTGCGCTTTTTACGAGTAATGATTCTAGAGTTGTCGGTGAAACTTCATTCCATGCTAATACTGCTGCGGAGACAAGTAAAGAATCTTCCGCTCTCATTAAACTAAACCAATTTGTTAATAAATCTGGTACAAGTCCTTGTAATTCGTGCATGAAATGTTGTCCAGTAATCAATTCGAAGTACGTCTCTTGATAGCGAGTAGAAATTTCATTCCAATCGTCATGAGCATCTACTTCAACATGTAAGAATAGGTGATTTATTGTTTGAATCCAAGGGAGATGGAATGATTCATTTTCATAGCTGTTCCAAAGTGAGATAACAAGCTCTTTAAATTGAACTTGATCAATTGTATATAAGGCTTTTAAAGATTCATAGAAATACTCAGGTTTAATTTTTTTAGTAAAGCCTCTGTTCACATAATTGATTAAAGTATCGAACCAGTGTAATGATTTTGTTCGAATTCCTTCTTGAACAGCGAGTTCAATAGCATTATTCCAATCTTCTTGTTTTTCATAGAACGATCGAGCGATTGCAGTAATATTTGGATAGTCTGGTTGAAATGCAACAGCCTCGCTAATCGTCTTAAATGCTAGTCCTAAACGATTTTGCTCTATATAAAGGGAAAGAAGTTGTAGGGAAACTTCCATTGTAAGAGTTGTATCTTCTGTTTGGATAGATGTATAAATTTCTTCTGCTTTTGGCAAGAAATCTAATTCGAAATAAGCATCTGCAATATTCTTCATAGCCCAGAGAGCAAGTTCATTATTTACTTTCTCCCATTTGAATATAGCGGCTTCAAAGTCGTTAGTTTGAAAATAAACTTCACCTTGTGCAAAGCGAATATTAGATATATTGGAGAATTCATTTTTTGATTCATTTATATATGCTTCACCGAGTACTTCCGCTACCGGAATGGAAGAGTCTTCTGTTAAAAATGTTTTATAGTAAATCTTTTGGATAAATTGTTTTTCAATGGTCATGTTCGTTCCCCCTGTATAATTTAGAAAAATGATGTTGTATGTAAAAGGGTGCATGTTACTCTAATAGGTAGAAGTTGCATTATATAGACCAAACTATGTTTTTGCTAGATATATCATTTTTCTTGAGAGTTAAACCGTTGCAAAAAGTAACTTCCCTTTATTGTAACAAAAAAATAAGCCTATGAATTTTTATTTTTTTATCTCGCTATTTATAGGAAGTAAGACTCCTACTCCAAAATTGAGCGAATGCAAGGAAGTTAAGTGGGAGCCCTGCTGCCCGTAAAATCCCGATTGGTTCAGGCTAATAATCAGTGGGGATGGATAAAAAACCACTGATTAAATCTCTATTTAAGGAATGGAATAGAAGTAGAGTTCATTATAAAAACAATGTATAGTGAATATGTATACCATGTTTGTCTTAAAGATAGAATGGGCACAATATGGGATAACGATCGTGTATAGGATGTGTCTTCCGAATGGAACAACATATTGGCGAGTTAATCGCACATTATGGATATTTTGGAATTATTATAGCTTTAGCTGGCGGGATTGTTGGATTACCTATACCGGATGAGTTTTTATTGACTTTTATTGGATATAACATTTCAAAAGGAGTTATGTCAGGAACAGCTGCTTTTTTAAGTGGAATGGCAGGTGCAATGCTTGGCATTACATTAAGTTACATATTAGGTTTAAAACTTGGGCTCCCTGTTTTAAAAAAATATGGTCCGAAAGTTAGAATTAAGGAACATCATATTGAAAAAACACATATTTTATTTGAAAAATACGGTCCATTTCTTTTAATGATTGGCTACTTTATACCGGGAGTACGTCATTTAACAGCATATTTTGCTGGAGTTTCAAATTTAACATTGTGGCGATTTTGTTTGTATGCTTACGGTGGTGCACTAATTTGGATAAGTGTTTTTATTGGCTTAGGTTGGAAACTGGGAGAGAAGTGGCGCTTTGTTGAATATAGTTTACATCATTATGGAATATGGATTTTATTAGTTTCGGCAATTGTAATATTGATTGTGTGGATTTACATAAGGAAAAGACAAAACCGCTAATAATAGCGGTTTTTTTAGCTGAAAGCAATAAATAATACACCAGCTGTAATAAAGACTACACCAATACCGGTCATAAAGTTTAACTTTTCACCTAATATAATCATCGCGAGAATAATGGAAAATACTACACTTAATTTATCGATAGGTGCTACTTGTGAAACTTTTCCTGTTTTTAACGCAAGAAAATAAAATAGCCATGACGAAGCACCAGCGATTCCACTTAATGTGATAAATAGCAGTGCTTTTTTATTTAGGAGGACATCACCGATATTTTGAAATTTACCTTGTATAATAATAACTCCTACCATAAATAATGCCATAATAATAGAGCGAACCGTTGTTGCGACGTTGGCATCGATTCCATCTAAGCCAATCTTTCCGAAAATAGATACGAGGGCAGCAGCAATTGCTGATAATAGTGCGAATAATAGCCATGAACTCATAGTGAAACTCCTCCAATCTTACATTTTTATACATGAAAATCATTCTCATGTATAAAAAACGAAATAAACCCCCGCCCTATATTTTTAATAAGGTGGGGGTTTATTATACTACTCTGCTATTTCTTCATATAAAAAGTACGTTACATTATAAATATGCTCTACTTCATCGTCTGTCATAAATAATAATTCGTCACGTTCAATCCCTTTTTTCTTTTCAATAAACTCAATCATGTTTTTTCGTTCTTCTCTTTTCATCAATTTTAATTTCTCCCCTCAATCTGTTTTAATACAGTTTATTTAAGTTAATACTATTATATAACAGAATCTTTAGAAAGTTCCACCTATTTTATTGTTTTTTTCAGAAGAACCTTTCGACAAAACAAGCCCACCTAAGGGGGCTTGTTTTTATTTTATAGTCGTAAAAACTCGGGCTCGGTCGTACCAGCACCATCGATGTAATAAATTGTATCGGGATTGATTTTTATTAGTACGTAATTAGGGTCTTCCGCACCGAGTAACCAGCGTTTTAAGCTATTAGTCCAAAATTTGTTTTTTAATGTTTGATCTTCTTCGATGGAAGCTATACCTTCAACTTCAATGTAATCCTCATCTAATTTCTTTCCTTCACGTCCAAGTAGTACATGTACATTGGAATTGTTTTCAATATCTGTTATCTTTTTTGAATTTCGATCTGTTGCAACATATAGTACAAAATCTTCGTGGAAAAACATCATAAAGGCGCTATGTGGCTTATCGTTACGTACAGTAGATAATACACCAGTGCGTTGACCTTGAATAATAGTTGCGATTTTTTCTTTTAAGTGCATATTTTTAGCCTCTTTTCATAATTCATAATTTTTTCTGTCTGAACAAGATAATTTAAATATCTTTCATACTGTTTTCTTCAATCCGATTTTTTAAACGTAATTGTGATGAAATCGGACAAGTTAGGAGATGAATAATAATAATATCGAGGAGAAATACATACGATGGAAGGATGAAAAGCATGTTTAATAAAATATTTCTCATAGTAGCGCTTATAGGTGTACCACTTTCTGTAATCGGAAAAACACTTCATTGGCCACAAACTATTATGTTTGCTGTATACTGCATTACTATTATTGCATTAGCTGGTTTTATGGGGAGGGCGACAGAAAGTTTAGCAATTGTTTCTGGGCCTCGGATAGGTGGTTTATTAAATGCAACTTTCGGTAATGCCGTGGAACTTATCATTTCAATTTTTGCACTTCAGGCAGGATTAACAGAAGTTGTTTTAGCTTCCTTAACCGGTTCTGTACTTGGAAACTTATTACTGGTAGGAGGGTTATCCTTCTTTATAGGTGGCCTTAAGTATAAAAGACAAAGTTTCAATGTTTATGATGCAAGACATAATTCAGCTTTATTAATATTTGCTGTTGTCGTAGCCTTTGTTATTCCAGAGATTTTTTCAATGAAGATGGATGCTGGAAAGACGTATCAATTAAGTATTGGTGTTTCTATTATCATGATCATTATGTATCTTGCTGCATTGCTATTTAAGTTAGTTACGCACCGTGGTGTATATCAACATAAAAGTGATGAAGTAGCGCATGAGGAAGAGCCAGAGTGGTCCAAAGGTAAAGCGCTACTCATTTTAGCGATAGCAACACTTGCAGTTGCTTATGTGTCAGAGGCACTCGTACATACTTTTGAAACGGTCGCAAAGTCGTTTGGCTGGTCAGAGTTATTTATAGGGGTTATTATCGTTGCAATTGTTGGTAATGCAGCAGAACATGCATCTGCGATTATTATGGCATATAAAAATAAAGTAAATATCGCAGTAGAAATTGCAGTAGGTTCTACATTACAAATCGCCATGTTTGTTGCTCCTGTGTTAGTACTTCTTTCGATGCTTTTTGCACAAAAGATGCCTCTAGTATTTACAATACCAGAACTTGTTTCTATGATTACAGCTGTTTTCTTAACTATCGCCATTTCAAATGATGGGGATACAAACTGGTTTGAAGGAGGCACTTTATTAGCTGCGTATGTCATTATGGGAATTGGTTTTTATTTATTATGAAAAATAGGGATAACAATGCTTCAGAGGGAAAACACTAAATACAGTAATTTATATACCTTTACATAGGAAGGAGCCAGACAGGTGAAACGAGTATACAGCATATGTCTTTCAACCATGGTCTCGTTTATTTTATTATTTCCTAACAGTAGTTTTGCAAAGACAACGGTAGAAGTAAAAATGCCTTCATCTGTTTTAAATATTTCAAAGGATAATACATTTCCAAATGACGCACAAGATTTACCGCGTTTACAGCCAAGTAAGTTTGCGCAAGAACTATTGAAAACAGCAAATATCAAAATTGAAAACCCCGATTTAATTCGAATGTTTAACGAAACAACAATTTCGAATGCACCGCTTGCAGTAGGATACCGAGCGAAAATTTATTTAGGTCAATGGGCATTAAATTATGAGTCGATAGACACATCGATTAATTGGGAATATAAGCAAGTAAATCGAAATGTATATGATAATCGCGGAGGTGATCGCTTATACCCACTTCGCTATAAGCAAGAAACCCAAAAGACAATCGAAGGCGATTTAACAGCAGATATGAAAGATGCTACAGATGTGAAAACAATGATGCTTCTAAAAGCGCTTGAAAAAGTACAATTGCCACTTTCATTTAAAACGACAATTGGTTATGGTACCGGACATGAGCGCGTTTATAATATTAGTCCAAGTCAACTTGGATATTTATATGCGTATACACCAGCAGTAAATGAAAAAGGAAAAGTAACATTTGGAGAAGTCTACCTTGTGTTAAAAGGGAATCAAAAAAGGCTTGTCGTGAAAAATATTACATCTCAAGGAATCGGAGCTGCTATTCCAATTCATGATCATTTATTTTTCAAATTTGTTTCTTCATCGCATGCACAATGAAATAAAAAACGTCAGCCTATAAGCTGACGTTTTTTATTTATCCCGCTATTTGCGGGCAGTAAAACTCCCACCTCAAAATTCGGCTGGAGCAAAGAAGTTAGGTGGGAGATCAACTGCCCGTAAACGCCCGATTGGTGTGGGCTAATAATCAGTGGGGGATGAACAAAACCCCCACTGATTAAAGTTTCACTTTATAACATAATGTTTGATGTTTTTGATAAGAAATCTTCTTTTGGATAGTAGCTATTTTTTACAAGAACATTTGGTCCAAGGCATTTCACGGCAGGACAATGGCAACTTAATGATTTTGCTGTTTTTGAGTCACACCATTTGTCGTAAGCTTCTTGTAGTGTATTTGTTTGTACATTACCTAGAAGCGGGACATCACCGAAGTCGGTCACGATAATATTTCCATCGAAAATATTTACGTTCAAACGAGAACGACCATCTGGATCATTGCGGACAGTTACATTTTTACTTTCATGTAATTTCTTTAGTGTAGCTACATCGTGTTCATTATCACTACATGCATAGAAAGGTAATGTTCCGAATAACATCCACACATTTTCATCACGGATCTCTAATAAATGTTCAACTGCATTTCGAATTTCTTCTTTTGTTAAAATTTCAAGTGTGCTAGCGAAGTCACTCGGATACATCGGGTGAACTTCATGACGTTTACAGCCCATTTCTTC
Organism: Bacillus sp. C30; assembly: GCF_040838255.1. Lineage (NCBI taxonomy): Bacteria > Bacillati > Bacillota > Bacilli > Caryophanales > Bacillaceae > Bacillus > Bacillus sp. C30. The sequence goes on from NZ_JBFPJH010000024.1 coordinate 8,599, forward strand.
AACGATTTGACGGTGAATATGTTCAATATGTGGTAGAGTTCGTTTGTTTAACATAGTTTCGGCTGATACGAGTACACCTGCCTCTGATAGAGCTTTACTATTTGTAATCATTCTTTCAAATAATTTAGCGCGCTGTTCATAAGTAGGCTTACGCTCCATCATTGCAAATCCGCCTTCAACGAAGTCATCGATTGTTCCCCAGTTATGTGAAATGTGCAATACATCTAAGTAGGGAATAATTTGTTCGTAACGTGCTAAATCTATAGTTAAGTTTGAGTTGATTTGAGTGCGAACGCCTCGTTCATGGGCGTATTTTAAGAGTGGTGTTACATAGTTGTCGACGGATTTTTTTGAAAGCATAGGTTCTCCGCCTGTAATACTTAAAGAACGTAAATGAGGAATCTCATCTAATCGTTTTAATAAAAGCTCCATCGGAAGCGGGTTTGGATCTTTCGGCTGTAATGTGTAACCAACAGCGCAATGCTCGCAACGCATATTGCATAACGTCGTCGTTGTAAACTCAACGTTTGTTAATAGTAGTTTGCCGTACTCTTCAAGGTCCATATACGCTTCCCATGGATCGTAAGAAGGAGTAATCGGCTTCATTATTTGTGATATCGTCATATGAAATACTCCTTTGACTATTGAAATAACAATTTGTCCATTCTCTATAATAGAAGAATATGTGCTTTTTATAAAGTGAAACTTTCTTGTGAAAAAAGAGAGAGGGCTTACATTATAATGAATTACTGTGAAAAAATTGATGAAATTACATGCCCATAGCAATCATTTTTGCGGTATAATAAAAGCAACTCGAATTAAAAGGAGAGTGCCTTCATGGGAAAAGCAATTCAAGGTAAAGATTCACAACTAGTATATTTGAAAGAACGTTTAAATATGTTCATTGAAGTAATTGATACGATTGAACCAGAAGAGGTAGAATTAGAGGATGTAGATCGTCTTCTTGCAATGTTAGATGAATTAGAACTGAAATGTGAGCAATTTAAAAAAGACGAATAATATATTAAAAAGGCTGCCACTACAAAATTGGCAGCCTTTTTCTGTACGGATAATAGAAGGCATATAGAAAAAAAGGTATAATCAAATTGTGAAAAATTTCATTTATACTTTAATAGCATGAAATAAATAAAAAGCTGAAGAGCATAACAATGGAATTTTCATCTCATAACGTTTTGGTAGCGTTCACAATTGAGGGGGAAGTACAATGGAAAAGCTTCAAGAAAGCATGTATCAACTAGTTGTTGAAACGTCAACGAACTTACCGAAGGATGTTCGTCGTGCGATTCAACAAGCGAAAGAGCGAGAAAATGCAGGGACTCGTTCAGCGATGGCACTTGGCACAATTACGAATAACATTAAAATGGCAGATGATAATATCTCGCCAATTTGCCAAGATACAGGGATGCCAACGTTTAAAATTTATACACCAGTTGGTGTGAATCAATTAAAACTGAAGGAAGCTATCTATAGTGCGCTTGAGCGGGCGACAAAAGATGGTAAACTTCGTCCAAACTCTGTTGATTCTCTTTTTGGAGACAATAGCGGAAACAATTTAGGACCAGGTACACCTGTTATTAAGTTTGAACAATGGGAAAAAGATTACATTGATGCACGTTTAATTTTAAAGGGCGGCGGTTGTGAGAATAAAAATATTCAATATAGCCTGCCTTGTGAAATAGAAGGACTTGGACGAGCTGGGCGTGATTTAGAAGGAATTCGTAAATGCCTTCTTCATGCAGTATATCAAGCGCAAGGTCAAGGGTGTAGCGCAGGAGTAATCGGCGTCGGTATCGGGGGAGACCGCACATCAGGTTACGAATTAGCAAAAAATCAATTATTCCGTACATTAGATGATGTAAATCCAGTTCCAGAATTACACAAGCTTGAAGAGTATGTATTAGAGAATGCGAATAAGCTTGGCATTGGTACGATGGGATTTGGCGGAGAAACAACTTTATTAGGTTGCAAAATTGGAGTATATAATCGTTTGCCAGCGAGCTTCTACGTATCTGTTGCGTATAATTGTTGGGCATATCGTCGTCTTGGTGTAACAATTCATCCTGAAACAGGTGAAATTATGGATTGGTTGTACCAGGAAGGTGAAGATACACTTCAGCAAGATGCTGCGCAAGAACAAACAGAGCAGCGTGAAATCGTATTACAAGCTCCAATTACAGAAGAGCAAATTCGTGAACTTCGTGTTGGTGATGTTGTTACAATTAACGGCATGATGTATACAGGACGTGATGCGATTCATAAACATTTAATGGATAACGATTGTCCAGTAGATTTAAAGGGACAAATTATTTATCATTGTGGTCCAGTTGTAGTGAAAGATGAAAATGATAATTGGCAAATTAAAGCGGCAGGTCCAACGACAAGTATTCGTGAAGAGCCATATCAAGGCGATATTATGAAAAAGTTCGGTATTCGTGCTGTAATTGGTAAAGGTGGTATGGGTGCTAAAACATTAGCAGCTTTAGAAGAACACGGTGGTGTGTACTTAAATGCAATTGGTGGTGCAGCGCAATATTATGCTGAATGTATTAAAGAAGTGAAAGATGTTGATTTCTTACAATTCGGTATCCCAGAGGCAATGTGGCATTTACGTATCGATGGTTTTAAAGCAGTTGTAACGATGGATTCTCATGGTAAAAGTCTACATGCTGATGTTGATAAAACATCACTTGAAAAATTGGCGAGCTTTAAAGAACCTGTATTTAAGTAAAGAGAAGTGCATCTCGAATTATTCGAGGTGCATTTTTTTGGTATATATAGAAAAACATGTTCAGCATGAAAGAAAGCAGGGAAACAGAAACTACAGGTACGATTATATATGGAAAGGAGACTATTTATGAAATATAAATGGTTATATATAGGTCTCATTTTTTCAATTATGATGGCACTTGTTCCAGTTTCAACATTTGCTTATACGAATACACCACATAACTGGGGAATCCCACGTCCTAAAAATGAAACGGTGCCAGATGCAGGGAAACTATATACAGAATTACTACAAAAAAATGGTGGGTTTTATTTAGGAGATACGAAGAAAAAAGATATTTATTTAACATTTGATAATGGATACGAAAATGGATATACAGGAAAGATTTTAGATGTACTGAAGGAGAAAAAAGTACCAGCAACTTTCTTTGTGACGGGACATTATATAAAAACACAAAAAGATTTATTATTAAGAATGAAAAATGAAGGACATATTATTGGTAATCATTCTTGGAGTCATCCAGATTTTACAACAGTAAATGATGCAAAACTTCGTGAAGAATTAACGAGCGTAACGGAAGAGATTAAAAAAGTTACTGGGCAAAAAGAAGTGAAATATGTACGCCCTCCGCGAGGCGTGTTTAGTGAAAGAACGCTAGCGCTTACGAAAGACATGGGATATTATAACGTGTTTTGGTCGCTTGCATTTCTTGATTGGAAAGTAGATCAGCAAAGAGGATGGCAATACGCTCATAATAATGTAATGACTATGATTCATCCAGGATCTGTTTTGTTACTTCATGCAATATCAAAAGATAATGCAGAAGCACTTGCGAAAATCATTGATGATTTGCGCGAGAAAGGGTATCATTTTAAAAGCCTAGATGATTTAGTAAAAAGCAATCAACCGTAAGCATGTATGCTTGCGGTTTTCTCATGCTATAATGATGTGTAAAAAGGATGGGGAAACGTATGTGGAGCGAACATGTTACGTTAGAATATCCGTACCATTTTGAGGAAGTACTAAAGCGTTTATCTTTCGACCCGTTAAACGTTATTCAATTAGACGAGAAAGTAATTTATGTCCCGCTTTTTATAGACGAAGAACAGATTGTTGTTCGTTTGCAAGGGATTGGTACTGTTCAAAATCCACAGTTTTGGATCTCTAGTCAGGCAGGAGATCAAGAGAAAGTAATGAAACGAATGAGATCCATTTTTCACTGGAATGAACCGTTTCAAAATATACAAAATCATTTTTTAAACACATCATTACGTCCACTATTTGAAACATATGCTTATACTCCAATTATTTTAGAATTTGATTATTTCGCTTGTCTTCTTCGCTGTATTATTCATCAACAAATAAATTTGAAATTTGCTACTGTGCTAACAGATCAATTTGTAAAACGATATGGGACAGAGAAGAACGGCGTTTTCTTTTTCCCAACACCAGAAAGAGTAGCAAACATTTCAATAGAAGAATTGAGAGAGCAGAAGTTTAGTCAGCGAAAAGCCGAATATATAGTAGGATTAGCAAAACATATTGTAGGCGGTAAATTAGATTTAGCAAGGATACAAAACGAAACAGAAGAAGAAGTATCGGCACAATTGTTACCAATAAGGGGTATTGGAGCATGGACAGTGCAAAACTTTTTAATGTTTGGGCTTGGTCGGAAAAATATGTTTCCAAAAGCAGACATTGGAATTCAGCGCGCAGTGCAAGGTGTATTTCAATTAGATAATAAGCCTGATGATGCATTTTTAGAAAAAGTGAAACAAGAGTGTGAACCATATTGCAGTTATGCAGCGTTATATTTATGGAAAAGTATAGAGTAGAGGTGTAATAATGATACAAAAGCAACAAGAGAGTAAGTTGGAAGTTGGTCAAACGTTTCCTGTGACAATTAAACGTCTTGGGATTAACGGAGAAGGCGTTGGTTATTTTAAGAGACAAGTTGTTTTCATTCCAGGGGCATTACCAGGAGAAGAAGTTGTTGCTGAAGCAACGAAAATTCAGCGTGGCTTCGCTGAAGCGAAAGTGAAAAAAGTTCGTAAATCCTCACCACATCGTGTGAAAGCACCATGTTCAGTATATGAGGAGTGTGGTGGCTGTCAATTGCAGCATTTAGATTATAAAGAACAATTAAATCAAAAGCGTGATATCGTTGTACAAGCATTTGAGAAGTACATGAATAACAGTCTGGAAGAGAAAATTCGTCCGACGCTTGGTATGGAAAATCCATGGCATTATCGTAATAAAAGTCAATTGCAAGTGGGGCGTAAAGACGAAAAGGTTATTACAGGGTTATATAAGCAAAACTCACATCAGTTAATTGATATTTCTCATTGCATGATTCAGCATAAAGCAACGAATGAAGCGACAAAAGTTGTAAGACGTATATTAGAAAAATTAAATGTTTCTATTTACAATGAGAAAAAACAAAAAGGTTTAGTACGCACAATTGTGACACGTACTGCAGTTCAAACAGGGGAAGTGCAAGTCACACTTATTACAACAAAAGAAGAATTACCAAATAAAGATCAATTTATCGCAGAAGTGCAAAAACAAATGCCAAGTGTTAAATCAATTATGCAAAACGTAAACTGGCGTAAAACATCTGTTATTTTCGGTGATAAAACATTTAAATTAGCTGGAAAAGAAGTAATTCAAGAAACACTAGGTGATTTATCATTTGAATTATCAGCACGCGCATTCTTCCAATTAAATCCAGAACAAACAGTTGTTTTATACGATGAAGCGAAAAAAGCAGCTGCTTTAACAGGAAACGAGAAGATTGTGGATGCGTATTGTGGTGTCGGTACGATTGGACTTTGGCTTGCGAATGATGCAGCGGAAGTACGTGGTATGGATGTAATTCCAGAAGCGATTGAAGATGCAAAGAAAAATGCAAAACGCCACGGATTCACAAATGCAAAGTATGAAGCTGGTAAAGCGGAACAATGGTTACCAAAGTGGGTAAAAGAAGGCTGGCGTCCAGATGTCATTGTTGTCGACCCACCGCGTACAGGTTGTGATGATAAATTACTTGAAACGATTTTAAAAGTGAAACCGAAACAAGTTGTTTACGTGTCTTGTAACCCTTCCTCATTAGCACGTGATGTGGAAACATTAATGGAGAGCTATGAAGTGGAGTATGTACAACCAGTTGATATGTTCCCGCATACTGCGCATGTAGAAAATGTAGTGAAACTTGTTAGAAAGTAACATTCAATAAGGATATGTCCCTCACAAAGCAGGAGCTATGTGAGGGTATATTTTATTTAGCGAATGGAAGTAAGGAGAATATAATGAACAATTATAAATTGACGATTCAATATGATGGTGCGCGTTATAAAGGGTGGCAACGTCTTGGTAATAATGACAATACGATTCAGGGGAAAATCGAAAGTATAATATCTGAAATGGTCGGAAAAGAAATTGAAATTATCGGCTGTAGTAGAACGGATGCTGGTGTACACGCTTTGAATCAAGTAGCTAACTTTCAAAGTGATGAGAAGTTAGTAGAACATAAAGTAAAAAAGTATTTAAATCAATATTTACCAAATGATATTAGTATTACGAGTGTAGAAGAAGTACCAGATCGTTTCCATGCTCGTTACAATTCTAAAGCAAAAACATATCTTTATAAAATTTGGAATGAAGAGCATACGAACCCATTTATGCGTAAATACAGCATGCACGTGAATAAACAATTAAATGTGAAAAGCATGAAAGAAGCTGCGAAACATTTAGTTGGTTCACATGACTTCACTGCCTTTTCAAATGCAAAGTCTAAGAAAAAATCTATGGTTCGAGAAGTGTATACACTTGATGTTTCCGAAGAATCAGGATTTGTACAAATTAGAGTAAGTGGTAACGGATTCCTTCATAACATGGTGCGGAAAATTGTTGGAGCATTAATTGAAGTTGGATTAGGGCAATTAGAGGCGGACGCAATTCCAAACATTTTAGAGGAAAAACAACGTAATCAAATTAATTGTCTTGCTGAGGCGAGTGGATTGTATTTGGAGAATGTTGAATTTTAATAATAAGTAAAAAAATCGAGCTGATAAGGCTCGATTTTTTTGCACTCTGAAATTAAGAAGATTTCTCTTTCTTCATACGTAGCTTCAAATTCCAAAAAGCAGCAAGCATAATAGCTGCAAAGGAGCCGCTAATTGTGCCTAAGAGCTTTGCATGAGGAAAGCTGCTCATATCAATGAATAGCATTATACATAGAATGGTAGGGAAAAGACCTAAGTAGTGTAATAACTTCAACTTCTTATCATTACTCATATACATTGCCCCTTTCTAGCATATTATACGTTTATTATAACATATTTTACCAGTTTCTTTGCGCTTGGAGAAAGATTCATTTCATATGTGTAAGTGCAATTTTTTAATTCGATATTGTAAGTTTTGTCTACTCAATCCTAAAAATTTTGCGGCTTGTGAGATATTACCTTTATTTTCTTTAAGAATTTGATGGATATATTTCTTTTCCACTTCTTCGATTATACGTTTTAAAGTTTGTGGCGTATCAGTATTGTGACTAGTTAGCGGAGTCTGCATATTCAGTTCCTTTTTTGCTAGTTCGCGAAAGTGCGTTGGCATATGGAACGCTGTAATGATATCTTCATCTTCTATTAAGTTCATGGAGCCTTCAATTATATGTTCTAGTTCTCTCACATTACCAGGCCAATCGTATTTATAGAAGAAGTTATTTACGTTTAAATCTACATCTTTTACGCTAAGATCAAATTGGATATTGTATTTTTCAATAAAGTGTTGAACAAGATATGCAATATCTTCTTTTCGTTCCCGTAAAGGTGGAAGACATAAAGTAACAACGCTTAATCGGTAATATAAGTCTTGTCTTAATCGATTGTGTGCTATGGCTTCAAGAGGATCTTCATTAATAGTTGCTATAATACGAACATCAATTTCTTTTTCTTGTGTGCCTCCGATTCTTCGTATTGTTTTTTCTTGTATAGCCCGCAGCAATTTAGCTTGAAGTGCTGGGCTTAATGAGTTGATTTCATCTAATAACAAAGTTCCCCCATTTGCCTCTTCAAATAAACCAGGTTTATCTATTGCTCCTGTAAAAGCACCTCGATTTGTACCAAATAGTAAACTTTCCATTAAGGTTTCTGGTATAGCGGCACAGTTTTGCGAAATAAATGGTTTTGTTGAACGCTGGCTTTCATTATGGATGCTTTGCGCAAATAGCTCTTTACCGGTCCCTGTTTCCCCGATGATAAGTATGGAGGATGGCGTACGTATTACTTCTCTTTGCTTCTGTAATGACCGATTGAATAGCTCTAGAATCACCAATTATGTGATCAAAGGTAAACTTAGTATTTTGTTTTCGAGAAAGGTTCGTTTTCATTGTTTGCTTTAAATGACTAATCTCTTTTGAAATTTCAATAGCGCCTTTAATTTTTCCATTTTCTATTATAGGAAAAGTATCGTTAATCGTCGTAATCTCTTGTCCTTTATTGTTAAAATACGTTTGTTTTATATTTTTGTTTGTTTTTCCAAGTTTTAAAGCCTCTATAAGAGTACTATTTTTATTTTCTTCAAATGCAAATACTTCTAAAGGATTTTTATCTAGCACATCTAAGCGATCCATTGATTCAATTTCCATCATTTTACGGTTATAGATAATCGTTTTACTTTCCTCATTAATAATATGGATCCCAATATCTAGTTCATTGAGTAAAGTTTCGTATAGCACATTCATTTCAATAATCTTTTTAAAATTGATTTCTTCTGTATGCATGTATTATCTTCTCCTCGTTATACCCTATGAAGACTGACTTTTTATAATTTTATTAAAATTCTTATAAAATCGCAAAATTTTTTTGCTATTTTCTCTTAAAAATTTTCAAATGATAGAAAATTTTTGCGGTTATGCAGATTTTTTTCGTAAGAAATACTAATTTTACATAGGTATTGAGGTTGGTACGTATTTTGCATGAATAGTAGTTAAGATCTCTAAATTTAAAGAGTAGGGGGATTATGAATCTTTATAGTGTATGCAACGTTTCAGTTTCAATTAATAAGAGGGAGGAATTTATAAAGTGAAGACGGTTATAGAAGGCGTGTATAGTCCTTGTTACGGGAAAGTAGAGAAATTATTTGTTACTGAAAGTTCTTACGTATATGAGTGGGAAAAATTAGCGTTAATTGAAACAATAGATAAGCAGCAGGTGGAAATTAAAGTGGGAATCAGTGGTTATATCGAATCATTAGAAGTGGTAGAAGGACAAGCTATCGCTGATCAAAAACTATTAATAACAGTGAGGGATGACCTTTTAATAACAGGTAGTGATTAATATAAGTAGTATGTATTTTTGCTCTTTTAAATAATTATTTTTACTATGAAGAATTTTAAAAACGCTTACATTAAATGGGTTTGCAAAGTGAAAAGGGGGGATTTATATGATGGATCAAAACCAGGGATTAAAAAGAGAATTGAAAAGTCGGCACATATTTATGATTGCACTCGGAGGGGTTATTGGTACTGGGCTTTTTTTAGGATCCAGTTATACAATTCATGAAGCTGGACCTGGAGGAGCGATTGTAGCGTATCTTGTTGGTGGGTTTGTTATGTATTTGACGATGCTCTGCCTTGGAGAGTTAGCGGTTGCGATGCCTGATGCAGGATCGTATCAAACATATGCTACAAAACATATTTCACCTGCAGCGGGTTATGTAGTGGGATGGATGTCGTGGCTAAACTGGACGGCTACGATAGGCATTGAATTAATTGCAGTTAGTATATTAATGAAACGTTGGTTTCCAGATGTATCATCATGGATTTGGTGCGTAGTGTTTGCCGTATTGCTCTTTGTTATTAATGCGTTATCTTCAAGAAGTTTTGCGGAGGTTGAATTCTGGTTTGCAAGTATTAAAGTAATTACAATTATTGCATTTATCATTTTGGGCGGGGCAGCAATGTTTGGTTTTTTAGATATGAAAGGAAATGAACCAGCGCCGATGTTTTCTAGCTTTACTGATTATGGTGGATTGTTCCCAAATGGGTTATCAGCCATTTTAATTACGATGATTGCAGTTAATTTTTCCTTCCAAGGAACAGAACTAGTTGGTATTGCAGCTGGTGAGAGTGAAAATCCAGAGAAAACTATCCCGAAGGCAATTAATAATACAGTTTGGCGCATACTTATTTTCTTTGTACTATCTATTTTTATTCTTGCGGGACTATTTCCTTGGCAGCAAGCAGGAGTGATAGAAAGTCCATTCGTAGTTGTATTTGATAAAATTGGTATTCCTTATGCGGCTGATATTATAAATTTCGTTATTATTACAGCTGTACTATCAGTTGCGAATTCAGGATTATATGCAACTTCCCGTATGCTATGGTCTATGTCTAATCAAGGAATGATTAGCCCGATTTTTGGTAAGTTATCTAAAAACGGTGTTCCTATTTATGCATTGATTGTAAGTACGTTTGTAGGGTGTCTCTCATTACTATCAGGTATTTATGCGGAAGATACAGTTTATTTATGGCTTCTTTCTATTGCTGGGTTTGGAGCGATATTAGTTTGGGCATCTATTGCTTTATCTAACCTATTAGCTAGAAGGACATACGTGAAGCAAGGGGGAGATATTAAGGATTTGAAATTTAAAACACCACTGTATCCATTTGTTCCAATTCTTGCTTTAGTGTTAAATTTAACAGTAATTGTAGCTATGGCTTTTATTCCAGAACAAAGAATGGCATTGTATTGTGGTATTCCATTTATGATTGTTTGTTTACTGTTTTATCGTGCTACTAGAAATAAGAGAAGTAAAGTAGAACATACTGAAAAGACAAATACAACCGAATTAGAAAGTTTATAATAGTGATTAATTTGGAGACTGTAAGATTGTAAACAGTCTCTTTTTTTGTAAAAATAAAGCTGGAAACATACTACGTATGCAAAGGGGAATTAGCAATGAATCAAGAAGTTTCACAGCTATTAGAACAGATTGATTTACGAAAAGAGGAGCTACTAGAACTTACAAAAACTTTAATTCGTTTTGAAACACCAGCACCACCAGCAAGAAATACAAATGAGGCGCAAGAATTTGTTGCGGAGTTTCTAAAAAAACGAAATTTTAGTATTGATAAATGGGATGTATATCCAAATGATCCGAATGTTGTTGGAGTGAAAAAGGGGACAGCAAGTGAGTCACATAAAAGTCTCATTATTAATGGACATATAGATGTTGCAGAAGTATCAAAGGACGAACCGTGGGAAACAAAGCCGTTTGAGCCGTTTATAAAAGATGGTTGGTTAGTTGGGAGAGGCGCGGCAGATATGAAAGGTGGACTAGCTGGAGCCTTATTTGCTATTCAGCTTTTAGAAAAAGTGGGGATTGAATTACCTGGAGATTTAATTTTTCAATCGGTAATTGGCGAAGAAGTAGGAGAAGCAGGGACACTTCAATGTTGTAAGCGTGGTTATGATGCTGATTTTGCAGTAGTAGTTGATACAAGTAATTTACATATGCAAGGGCAGGGCGGCGTAATTACTGGATGGATTACAGTGAAAAGCCCGCAAACGTTTCATGATGCAACACGTAGACAAATGATCCATGCTGGAGGACGTCTATTTGGAGCGAGTGCGATTGAGAAAATGATGAAGATTGTCCAAAGCTTACAAGAATTAGAGCGTCATTGGGCAGTCATGAAAACATATGAAGGCTATCCATCTGGAACAACAACAATTAATCCAGCTGTTATTGAAGGAGGACGTCATGCGGCATTTATTGCGGATGAGTGCCGATTGTGGATAACCGTACATTTTTATCCAAATGAAACGCATGAACAAATAATAGAAGAAATAGAAGAGTATTTAGGAAAAGTGGCAGCAGCAGATCCATGGTTAAGAGAGAACCCACCACAATTTAAGTGGGGCGGAGAATCAATGATTGTGGATCGTGGCGAAATTTTTCCTTCTTTAGAAGTAGATAGCGAACATGTTGCTGTCAAAACGCTAAGTTCAGTACATGAATCTATTTTATCTGAAAATGCAATTTTAAATATGTCAGCAACGGTAACTGATGGCGGATGGTTTAGTGAGTTTAACATTCCAGCTGTTATTTACGGACCAGGTACATTAGAAGAAGCTCATTCAATAAATGAGAAAGTTGAAGTTGAGCAGTTAATTGAATTTACAAAAGTAATAACAGCGTTCATATATGAATGGTGTCATACAAAAAAATAGATTAGTATATTGAAATTGTACAGGTATGTACTTGTACGCTTTTTTAGTGAACTATTTCAGAGTTGAACATAAACAACTGAAATAGTTCTTTATTTTTCTATGTTTTTCGTTTTATTTCAATTAATTTCTCTTTAGCTAATTCAACGGCAATCGCATCATCTAAATAGCCGATTGGAAAAAGATAATCGGGGATAATGTCTGTTGATAAAATGAAATATAGTAAGGCACCCCCAATAATTGCACGCTCTTCGGTTGAAATGGTTTCTGTACAAAATTGTTGGTACATATTTGTTAATTGCTCAATGAAAGGACCAGCACTATCAATTTGTTCTATTTTACTTTTGAAACTCTCGTGAATACGTTTTTCACCTTCAGTAGTTTGAGCATAGCGCTCGTAATTTTCAAGTTCTTGTTTTACACGAGTTGTTGTGTATTCGAAGTCGAATAGGTTAGAGGATTGTAATGTTTGTTGAATTGTATCGAGAGATGTGTACATATCTGCTTTTTCCTTATTTATGTGTGGAGAGTTAGGGTACATTTCATCAAGTAATAATTGCGGTGGAACTTGTAGACAGTTTGCGAATTTTTGTAAATGGTTTTGCTTCGGTTGTTGTTTGCCATTAATTATTCTTGAAATTGTTGCAGGATCAATATTTGTAAGTGTTCCTAGTTGGCGCATAGATAGAGCGCGCTCCTTTAACAGTTTCTTTATTAATTTACCGAGCCGCTCATTTGGATTTTCATTGGGCATAATGTAGGCACTCCTTTTCTATTGTCTATCGTTGAAAAAATGTTGAGCATTTATTACAAGTATATGAAACAGACAGGCACAGTTGCTCAACATTTTCATAATATGCAACGAAAAGTGAGAAAAGGGGTGACTGTACGATGAGTACGGCAGGTTTATTTTCAATTTTTTTAATCGGGATTGCGTCTAATTTAGATAATGCAGGTGTTGGGATTGCATATGGCATTCGTAAAATTCGAATTTCGTGGCTTAACAATTTTATCATCGCATTTTTTGGATTTTTATTTACTTTACTAGCTGGATTCTTTGGGAATTGGATCGCATTATTTATTTCAGAGTTCACAGCAAACATTATTGGAGCAATCGTTTTAGGAATAATCGGGGTGTTTATTTTATGTCAGCCTTTCTTGAGTCAAAAAGATACCGTAGAATCTAAAGATAGTAGTGTACTTATGGGGGTTTTACGTAATCCAGAAAAAGCAGATTTTGATGGTTCTAAAACAATTAGTTTTTCTGAAGCAATTGTTTTAGGAGTTGCATTGTCCATAAACAATATTGCAGGTGGATTTGATGCTGGAGTAACAAATTTAAATCTTTGGCTTACGGCATGTATTTCTGGAGTTTTTAGTTTTATTTGTATTAGTGGTTTTACGTATGTTGGTAAAAGATTTTTAGCTGAATACTTAGGGAAATGGGCAACTGTAATTGCAGGTGTGTTATTAATTCTTATTGGAATTGATCAATTGTTGTAAGAAGGATAGGGAAAACAGTATTCGAGTATTTCCTTGGAAATACACTAAAAAATTGCATATATCGACGTGAAATCTTTTCACGGTAATGAAAGATTGTAAGTATTATACAAATCTTTGTGTGTAAAAAGGTTTAAAAAAGTAAAAGCACCTGCATAGGTGCTTTTTAGCGTATATCTTCAATTAGTTGTGCACATTCATCATCATGCATACTGTACTCACTTAAAACTTGAATACAAAGCCATTTCAGTTCTTCGATACTATGCTCAAGTTCTTCGGGAAGTACATGGTAAATGTCTTCAAGTCCCATTCCAAAATGAATAAGTTCTAGTACTTGATCATCGATGTTCCGATCCATTAATAGTTCAAGCACTTCTAAATTGAATATGTATCGGTGAGCTTCATCGAGTGAAACAACTTTTAGTTTCAAACTTTCTACAATACTCAATATGAAAAGAAGAATTGTTTTTTCGAGAACAGGTTGTTTCTCCATTTGAAATATGAGTTTCATCTTTTACACCTCCACATACAGCGCTAGGTTGTACTATATTATTCAGGAGGGGGGAGCAAATATGCATAATAAAGAGAACTTTTATTACTGTTTTTTTGAATTGTGTTGATGCCTAGTAGAACGGATTTTTTGTGAAATAAAAAAACCTGCCAATATAGCAGGATAACTTCTAAATTAAAACATACTCCAACCTTCTTGGGCAGAAAGTAATTCAAGAATTTTAAAACCAGCGATACTATTTCCGTTTGCATCTAAAGCTGGTCCAAAAATACCGATTCCCATTTCGCCTTTTACGCAGCCGAAAATGCCGCCCGCTACACCACTTTTTGCAGGGATTCCAACACGAATTGCAAATTCACCAGATTCATTATACATCCCGCAAGTAACCATAAATGTTTTACAAATTTTCGTAATATGTTTAGGGATGATCTGTTTCTTTTTATAAGGATCATATCCATCCATTGCAAAGATTAAACCAATACGTGCTAGGTCGATACAGTTAACCTCAATTGCACATTGACGCGTATATAAATCCATAAGTTCTTCAATATCGTTATCGATGATGCCATTTTGTTTCATATAGTAACAAAGTGAACGGTTTAAGTAAGCTGTTTCTAATTCAGAAGTGGCAACTTTAGAAGAATAACTAATAGTAGGATTGTCTGTTATATCACGCACAAATTGAAGAATGCGTTCCATCTTCTCCTCGTTATCATTACCAGCTAGCATACTTGTAATAGCTAATGCACCCGCATTAATCATTGGATTAAGAGGTTTGGAAGAACTTGTTGTTTCAAGCTTAATAATAGAATTAAATGGGTCACCAGTTGGTTCCATTCCAACTTTAGAAAATACATATTCTTCACCACGGTCTAAAAGGGCAAGAGCAAGTGTAATTACTTTAGAAATACTTTGAAGAGTAAATAGTGTTTGTGAGTTACCAGCATGGATATATTCTGTTTCTTTATGGAAAATGGCAATCCCTAGATCATTTGGATTTGCATTTCCTAGTTCGGGGATATAAGTAGCAAGTTTTCCTTTTTTCGTATATGGTTTTACTTGTTCTAACAACTGCTGTAAGTTGTTTGTTTCAATGCACTGCATAGTACCAACGCTCCTATTTCGAATTAGCTAAGTTTACTTTTCCCGATATGCTCGGAAATAAATAATAACATGAAAAAGTGGAATGATAAAACGAAAGTTGAATGTTCTATAGTGAGTCTTCAGTTTCGATTATTCCGTGTTATAAAAGGAAAATTTTCCTTTTATATAACAGTTTGGAAATAGGAGATTTATCCATAAAAAGTTCGGAAATAAAAACTACACATCTATACAACTATATGTTATTATGGTTATGTAATAGAAAGCGTTTTCTAAAGCGTACTTATAATGATAACGATTTCATAAATTTGATAGGGGGAATTAAGATGTTGCAGTTTTTACAACGTATTGGTAAAGCGTTAATGCTTCCAATCGCCGTACTACCAGCAGCAGGATTATTGCTTCGTTTAGGGCAACCAGATGTATTTAATATTCCTGTTATGGCACAGGCCGGCGCAGCGGTTTTTGATAATTTAGCACTTATTTTTGCAATTGGTATTGCAATCGGTCTTTCAGTTGATGGTAGTGGTGCAGCAGGTCTTGCAGGTGCAATTGGTTATCTAGTTATGAAAAACAGTATTGATGCACTTAGTAAGGGATATTCTACTGCAGAATTACAAGATAAATTAGGTAAAGTCCAAGATTTAATAGGAAATAGCGCAAATGTAGATCCATCTAAGCTTGCAGATACAATGACACAAGTATCTAAGGCAGCCGAATTATCGACTAAAGTGGATATGAAAGTTTTAGGTGGTATTATTGTCGGTGTTATAGCAGGATTCCTTTATAATAAATTCCATAAAATTAAACTTCCAGAATGGTTAGGTTTCTTTGCTGGAAAACGTTTTGTTCCGATTGTTACATCGGTTGTAATGCTAATATTAGGAATTCTATTCGCACAAATTTGGCCAGCAATTCAAAATGGTATCGATGCATTAGCTCATGGAATTGTTAATTTAGGTGCAGTTGGTTCAGGTCTATTTGGTTTATTAAACCGTCTATTAATCCCAATTGGTTTACACCATGTAATGAACACATATTTCTGGTTCGTATTTGGTGACTTTACAAATGCAGCAGGTAATGTTGTAAATGGTGATATCGCTCGCTTCCTTGCAGGGGATAAAACAGCAGGTATGTTTATGACTGGTTTCTTCCCAGTTATGATGTTCGGTTTACCAGCAGCATGTTTTGCAATGATTGCAGCTGCTAAACCAGAAAAACGTAAAATGGTTACAGGTATGTTAGGTGGCCTAGCATTAACTTCATTCTTAACTGGTATTACAGAACCTATTGAATTCTCATTCATGTTCTTATCACCATTATTATATGGTATTCATGCCGTGTTAACAGGTATATCTTTATTCGTAACAACATCACTTGGCATTCACGATGGTTTCACATTTAGTGCCGGTGCAATTGATTACTTCTTAAACTTTGGTATTGCAACAAAACCAGTGTTACTAGCAGGAATCGGTTTAATTTACGCAGCAATTTACTTCGTAGTATTCTACTTCTTAATTAAGAAGTTCGACTTAAAAACTCCTGGTCGTGAAGATGACGATGAATTAGCTGAAGAGGGTGATGCACCAGTTGCAGGTTCAATTGGTGAAACTTACGTAGCAGCTTTAGGCGGAAAAGAAAACTTAACAGTTATTGATAACTGTGCAACGCGTTTACGCTTACAAGTGAAAGATGCAGGTTTAGTAAATGAACCAGCATTAAAACGCGCAGGTGCAAAAGGCGTTATGAAATTAAGTAACACAAGTGTACAAGTTATCGTAGGTACAAATGTTGAATCTGTTGCCGATGATATGAAAAAACACGTATAAATAGTTAGATAAGAGGATATCCAAAAAGATTGATAACACCAGTCTTTTACAGGATATCCTCTTTTATTATGTTGAAATTTTAAAGGGAATCTTACTTTTGTAAATTTTCTTTTTCTTTTTTATACATATAGGTTGGTAATATGTTCAGCGCATGATAAAGTAGGGATGACATAGAATGGAATGTCTATAATCTACTGAAATGATTTGGAGAAAGTCTTGTGTAGATGAATTAAATTATCGGTAAATAAGGGGAAAAAGGTAATCATGGATCAGGAAAAAAATACTGTT
Organism: Bacillus sp. C30; assembly: GCF_040838255.1. NCBI lineage: Bacteria > Bacillati > Bacillota > Bacilli > Caryophanales > Bacillaceae > Bacillus > Bacillus sp. C30. The sequence continues at coordinate 25,807 of NZ_JBFPJH010000024.1, forward strand.
AATGGGAAAGTACGTCGTCCGATTGTATACATAAAAAGAACAATCATTCTCGTCCTACTATTTTCACTTGTATATTTCATGTATACAAAAATTGTTGCGCATAATAAAAAAGAAGAAACTTTAAAAGCAGCAGCAGAAATGAAGAAGCGAGAAGAGATAAAAAAGATAGAAGAAGTGAAAAGGCAAGAAGCTGAAAAACAAAGAAAACAAAAAGAACAGGAAGAACAGATAAAACAGGCGCAAGTTATAGAGAAACCTGCTGAAGGACCGCCTCAAGAAATTAATGAAAACGCTCAATTGGATCAATATTTACAGAGCATGGGATTTAGTGGGACAGCTGTTATTGTGAAGAATGGGAAAGTTCTTGTGAATAAAGGATACGGCATGGCTAATAAAGAGAAGCAAGTGCCGAATAATTCAGAGACGACCTTTTATATTGGTTCTATTTCAAAAGCATTTGTGGCGACTGCTATTATGCAATTAAAAGATCAAAATAAGTTACAAGTAGAGGATACAGTTGCAAAGTATATTCCAGACTTTCCTCAAGGTAATAGCATTCAGTTAAAACATCTATTAACACATACATCAGGCATTCCGGAATATGAGCAGGGAAAAGAAGATATTTCTCATGAAGAGTTGATAAAACGAATAGGAAACCAAAAGCGTATTGCAGGACCAGGAGAGAAATGGAAGTATTCAGATTCGAACTACTCTATACTTGCTTACATTGCTGAGAAGGTAAGTGGACAACCATTAGAAGAATATATTAAACAACATATTTTTGCTACTGCTGGTATGAAGCATTCTGGTTTCGGTAAAGCGTTAGAGCAAACAAGGTTTCCATCGACAGGTTATAAAATAGTGAATAATAACATGACAACACCTAACATTCCGAGCATGTCACAACTATATGGTTGCGGTGATATATATACAAGCGCGCATGATTTATATTTATTTAATGAAGCACTCTTTTCTGGAAAATTAATTTCAAAAGAGAGTTATGATCAAATGTTTACAGCTGTGAAAAAGGATTACGGATTTGGCTGGTATGTAGATCCAGGAAGCTATTCAAATCACGGTGTAATGCCAGGTTGGAATTGCTTAAATGGTTTTAGTAAAAATGGTAGTGTATATGTGGTTTTATTATCTAACATTCAAAATAACATTAAATCATTTGGTAAAGTGAATAACGACATTTATACGATGTTGCGGAATATTGAAGTGTAAGAGGCTATCCTTTTGGATAGTCTTTTTTGTATTGAGGAAATATATGTGCGGTTCGATGATGAAATAAATGGAAAATGGGAGGTTTATGAGTATACATAAGCATCATGCACGCAATGCGAAACGAATTTTGTGTATTACGGCGTAGCTGCCATTGTGACAATTGAAAATTAATATATATATAAAGACAGATGGGAAACTATCGATCTTTTTTTATGCTCTGAAACAATTATTTCTTTTAGAAAATGTATGCCTTACCTATCACAAAAAAAGTCTGCTTTGTATAAATTAAGATGTATGGATGTAAATTTTTATACTTTAAAAATAATAGGAGGAGAAGCATATGTGTCTGTTCAGAAAATATTGGCATAAATTATCCAGACTGTTTAATAGACAATTAGGCTATTTTTTAGATGACAAGTTACTGCCTGCTGTGGAACGACTTTTATTTTCACAAAACTTTGCGAGATTTATTCAAAGAAATTCTAAGCAAGCTACGGAAGAGTTTATAGAATCAAGTCAATTTCAATCTATTATTTGTAACATTTTAAAAGAATGCAATACATCACCTTTTAAGGAAATTGCAAAGCAATATTTAGGTAAAAACGTAGAAATTACTGTGACAGTTGGACAGTTAATAGGTGTTATTGTAGCAGTTGGTGACGATTTCTTAACGCTGCAAGAAGGAATAGGAACTGAAGTTTTATTACCATTTACAAGTATTATATCAATGAAAGAAGTGTAAGAAAGGAGACTTATATATGTTATTTACTGATGAATTGCGTAACCATGTTGGTGAATTAGTGCAAGTTGTGACAGCTGTTGAAATTGTTGCAGGTATTCTTTTATCTGTTACGGACGGGGCAGTAAGTGTTCGTACATCTCCTTCTTATGGACCACCTGAAGATGTACTTGTGCGTATTCCTATTATTGCTTATGTTCGCTTGGAAGGGTAAGAGTGATACAAGTATGAGAATATCAGTTGTTATTCCAGCGCATAATGAAGCAAGTACTTTATCACAAGTTTTAGTAGAAGTGGAGAAGCTGAAGCCGTATGAAATTATTGTAGTAGATAATGGATCGACAGATGGAACGAATGAAGTCGCATTACAGCATAGTTGCCATGTAATTTATTATAAACATTCTCTTGGTAATGATGTAGGAAGGGCAATTGGAGCTAGAGAAGCAAAAGGTGAAATTGTATTGTTTTTAGATGGTGACATCGTTATTGAGAGTAAAGAGCTACAACGTTTCGTGAAAGGAGTTCAGCAAGGGCACCAAATTGTTGTGAATAATTTAACATGGTCTGTTTATTTAAAGATGAGACCACACTATACGACAGTTGGAAAATTCATGTTGAATCGTTATTTGAATAAAAAAGAGCTTGTTGTTGGTTCTTTAATCGCAATTCCACATGCGATGAATCGGGATGTTATTGAGAATCTTGGGTGGTGGAATTTAGCAGATCCAGCACTATTTCAAGCGATGGCGATGTCTAGAGGAGTAGATATTGCCGATATGGCTTCGGTCGATGTAATTCACACGAA
>NZ_JBFPJH010000284.1:0-4265 GCF_040838255.1 Bacillus sp. C30
TTCATATATATCATAAGTGTGTTTTTTATTCCCCTTCAACTTTCTCCTTTTCCAACTCTCAAAAAATCTCTTGGACACGTAACTTAAAAATAACGTTTATCATATTGTGAGATATACATGTTCAAAGGAGTGTAACTATTTATGTATACTTATTGGCAATCGTATTACTCCCCTTATCATATCACTAATGGAAACCTCGATTCATTTGTACGAAATTACCGAGTTAGTAAAAACGAAAACTTTCTAAAAGGATATATGCGTTCTTTATGGGAACAACACGTTGCTTGGACACGATTAGCCATTATAGGCATCATCTTTAACTTGCCCGACGTAAACGTTACCGTTGGACGTCTTCTACAAAATGCAACACACATGGGGCTATCACTTGAACCATTCTACGGAGAAAATGCAGTAAAAAAATATAGTGCATTAATTAAAGACCACTTAACAATCGCTGCTGATCTTGTTAAAGCCGCAAAAGCTGGTGATCAAAACGAAGCGGCCGCTATAGAAAAGAAATGGTACGCTAATGGAGACGAAATTGTTGAGTTTCTAACTAGTATCAATCCACATATAGAAAAAGAAGAATTTAGAAAAATGTTTTATGAGCATTTAGCGTTAACGAAAGCGGAAGCACTTGCCTTCCTAAATAAAGATTATGATGCCAGTGTAAAACTATACGATAAAATTGAAAAAGAAGCATTAGAAATGGCCGACATGATAACAGACGCAATCGTAAAACAATTTCCGCAAGTATTTCAATAAAAATAAGCCGATTTGAAAAAACAAATCGGCTTATTTAGTTTTCTATCAATGATATTTCACTACTCCTCTTTACATTTAACGTATATCGATATATTTTATTAATATCCGTTTTTTATAGGAGGAAATAGTTTGATTAACGCAATTGGTCTCGTATTTATTCTCACAAATAAGCACGAGAAAAAGAAGAAAGTTTATCTGAATGAAAAATTCGCATTAATAGACATTATTTGATTCTAAAGAAGTATTTGATGATGAAGGTAACTCATTAGTAGAACTAACATGTAAATACAGCATATACTTAGATGAAAAATACTATTGTAAATCTCTCGATGATTATACTGGACAAGTATTCCCCTTCTTAAGCACAAAAATAGGAAAGGGACTTCTTAGAAACTTAAATTATTACTTTTCTTACGTTGATGCCTATGATAAAAAACCACCTGTTAAAGAAATAAGACCGCTTATGAAACAAGTAACTAACAGATAGCGGACAGTATTCAAAAAGAAAGCACCTAACTTCAGATGCTTTCTTTTTTTGAATCAGTAACTCTCTAACTTTCATCTCCTTCTAAATATATATACCCAAGCATACTTTAAAATAAAAACATTGGAGGATTAGGCTGAATGAAATATTCAGAATCAATCGTAAGTAAACGGCTTCGAAAACTTAAAACAACTGGTATGTTTTTTATACTATTTTTAATCGCCTGGCTTGGATATACAAAATTCCTTTATGGAAATGGTTTTCTTCTAGAAAAGAAAAATTCAGTTGAAGTAATGAATACTAGCGTTACTGGAGAAATAGAAAAGAATTTCGATGTAAACTTACAAGGTTTTCGTAAAACAAACCTTGATACACTTATAGATGCTAGTAAAACCGATCCTAGCGAACTATCCTTAATTGAACTTATCAACACATCTTGTTCTAAAGATTGCATTGGCGAGCCTTTAACTTACGTTAAATCAAACCACGGATATATCTTTTATAAGGAATCTAATGGTACTAATGTAGCTTTAAAAATTATAAAACAGGATTCATGGGAAATTGAAAAAAAATCTGTTCAAGATGGAATTTAAAAGGTTTATACACAAAAAGAGTACTTACTTCGAAGTACTCTTTTTAAAATATTACCACTTACGACATTTATCATCATCGTCGTCACGTTTACGATTGCGACGGCAATCATCACAATCACAGTCACGTTTACGTCTACAACCACAATCATCACAATCTCTGCGTCTACATCTTCCAAACATTAAATCATCCCAAAATCTATTACAATCTCTGCGTCTACAACCACAATTATTACACATGAATATGACTCTCCCCTCAATAGCGTTCATCATATTCTATGTTTAAAAACGTAAAAAGGCTTGTTTACTAGTCTATTTTAAATGTATTAATTTGGTATAATTTGAATCTATATTACTAATTTATCCCTATACTTCCTTCTGCGCTTCCACTGCCCCATTCAACCTCTGCAACATATACCCAATTCCTTTACACCCTTCTAATGGATATGTAATGATTTCTTCTGGATATAGCTTCGTCACAACTTTTTTATGCTTCTTCCCTGCAAGTAATACTATTTCATCAAACTGAAGTAAATCTTTATCAATCATCTGTTGTTTTAATTGATCTATGCTAATAATCTCATTACTATTTGAATCAAATGCAAGATCATAATTTCCCTTTACAATATCATTTGGTCTTAAAAATCCATGCTTTGCTGATAATATAACCCAATTCTCGAAAAACTCAGTTGCATACGCCTGACATGCTTTTCCGAATGGACTAATATATACATCTTTTGCCTCTGCCTCTCCGTAATCTGAGTACTTATCCCAAATTTTCTTCTTTCCGCATGGAATTATGCATAACCTTTTCATCGTTATTTCTTACCTCGATTCTATATTTCTTATGAAATATCAATTTTTCAGTACATTTTTTTACAGAATACTATATACTTATCTCGAAAGATAAAATTACATTATATCCTATATTTGGTTTAATTTATTTCAGAACAGTCTATTAAGCATATGTATTATTACATAAACACACCGTACTAAAGTCACTTTCATACAGCATGCAGACTCCTCATCCTTTAGTGAATTTGTAAAGATTTCGTAAAATCAAGTACACTTAATCTCCCAATCTCTATTCAATAGTACACTATATAAATGTAGTATAAAAAGGAGGTGAACAACTATGAAAAATATACTCCCAGCATTATTAGCTTATATTATTGTTTGTATCATCGCGATTATCATTCCAGCATCTGAGGGCTATAATACTGTAGGTTGGAAATTCTTTGTTGGGCAAGCGTACGCAATACCTATTTTCATTCTTGCTGCTATTATCACATTTTATATAAATAAGAAACGATCTTATGAATAAATGATAAGAAGGATAGCTATTGCTATCCTTTTTTATTTCCATCCAATAGGCTTTTCTGTAATTTTATAATAAAAAGGACAAGTAGCCAATATGACTACTTGTCCTTTCTTTTATCCATACTCAATAATATTAAGCTTGGAATGTTTCTGTTAGTACAGGAACGATTTGTTTTTTACGAGATACAACACCTTTTAAAGTAGCTGTGTTGTTTTGTAATGTTACGTTGTAAGCTTTCTCAACAACGTTTGTTGCTTTACCAATCGCAAGACCAACAGAATCGTTAGTTAAGATATCAGTTACAACGAATAAGAATAGGTCCAAACCTTTTTCTTCTACTACTGTAGTGATAACTTTTTCAAGTTCTGCTTGGTGTACAAGAACGTCGTTTGTATCAACAGCGTTTACTTGTGCGATTTCAACTTTCGCGTTACCCATTTGGAATTCTTTAGCGTCAAGAGAGATTAATTGCTCCATTGTTTTTCCGCTTAAATCAGCACCAGCTTTTAACATTTCTAAGCCGTAGCTATCTGCATCTACACCAGCGATTTCCGCTAATTCACGAGCTGCTGCTACGTCTTGTTCTGTGCAAGTTGGAGATTTGAATAGTAAAGAATCTGAAATGATTGCAGATAACATTAAACCAGCAACTTCTTTACGAATTGTAACGCCATTTTCTTTGTACATTTTGTTTAAGATTGTAGCTGTACATCCAACTGGCTCACAACGGTAGTAAATAGGATCGCTTGTTTCAAAGTTAGCAATACGGTGATGGTCAATAACTTCTAACACACGAACAGATTCGATATCGTTAGCACTTTGTTGACGCTCGTTATGGTCAACTAAAATAACGTTGTCCACTTCGTTTGCTACTGTCTCAACAAAACGCGGTCCTTCTACTTTAAAAGAGTCTAACGCAAATTGAGTTTCACCACTGATTTCGCCTAAACGTACAGGCTCAGCATTCATTCCTAATTCTTTTTTCAATTCTGCATAAGCAATCGCAGAACAAATTGCATCTGTATCTGGGTTTTTATGCCCGAAAACTAGTACTTTTTCCATGTTTTCCACCTCTTCATGAAAAGGATATCTTAAAGAAGCAAAT
>NZ_JBFPJH010000285.1:0-4246 GCF_040838255.1 Bacillus sp. C30
AGCGAATCAATTCATTTTCAAACGCTGTTTGCGTATTTTTTTGTAAGTTCCCTGTAATTTCATCCATATGAGCTTTCCGTTCTACTCGACTATCTAAATAGGTATCACGAGGTATTCCAAGTTCTTCATTTTTCGGAATCATGCAGCCATAATCACCAGTATCTAATTTTTGATTTTTAATAGGTACTCCCTTTTGATGTAAATAATCTCGAATATGGTTATTGTCTTTTTCTCTTGTATCAATCACGATTGTGAGTGTTTTAAGAATTTTATTTATTTCCATATCTGTATAACGATAACTGATCACTCTTCTACTCCTTTCCTTGCATGTATAACTGCACGTTCATATATTTGTCTTGCTATCGCATTCGATTCACTATTTTCAAATTGACGATAATCTTCGTAAATATCTTTCCAACCATTTTTAGCAAGCATAATCGTCCAGTCATAAAAGAGTTGTAAAGAATCTCCATCAACCAGTAACCATTCATATAATTTTTGATTATGTTGCCATCCACAGAATTGATACAAGATCTTCAACATTGTGATTTCCTCCACACTTTCATTCTTCCAGGATTGAAACCAAGTATCGATCTCGTTAAAACTCTGTTCGGCAGCTTTCATAACTTCCGCTGGAATGAAATGTTGTCTTGTGATTCCAATCCAGTTATCACTCGGATCAAGATAGATATTTGCACCTGATTTCCAAATAGAACTTATGATTTTTAATACTTGCATATCGGTGTTTCTCCATGTTCAAACCGAGCTTGTTTGGCTTTAATCATCGCGTTATTTATCATCGGATGATTGTCATCACAAAGTTTTCCGCATTTTGGGCAAGACATATAATTATTTTCGTTATATTCTATTTTCATAGCCCCACAACTGTAGCACTTCGTAAAAATCATAGAGTTATCCCAGCGAACCAACTTTTCATTATCATATTCACAATACTCATACTGATAATGGTAATCTCCTTCACTCCAACCCCCACCAGCGGAAGGATTGCCAATAAGAATTATTCCATCAGTCTTTAATCCCATAACCAACTTTTTTATTTTTTCTTCTTCAGTATAATTCGGTATGTCTGGTTTTATTTCAACCCATAAGCCATAATCGTCATCACGTAAACCAATATTTTTCAACAGGAAGTCAGGCAAATAATATCCCAATCCACCTAAATCATATCCTTCTGGTTCATACTCCCATTCAATGCCGAGTGCATCAAAAAATACAGCCCATCGAGCTTCTAAGCGACTCCGGAAACGATAGCCCTTATATATAGTTTCAATTGGTTTAATATGCATGAAATACCCTCTCCTTTTATCTTCAGTAACGAAATTCCAGATAAAAAACAGCTTAGTAACCTATTAAAAACATTGATATACCAAGGGTTTTAGCACTATTTTTGTCCTTTGGGTTATCAAGGTTACTTTTATTCCAGGTGTACAGAAAATATAAATATTTACTTTTATAAATATTTATTATTTTTGGATATATATAAAATAAGTAACCTAAGTAACCCTAAAGAAAAAAACAATTCTCCAAACCCTTGATATAACTGGATTTTAGGTCAATTTAAAAGGGGTTACTGAATGATTTTTTTCTTCATTTTTGGTTATTGAATCCGCCACCTCAACCTGTAAATATTTGTGATTCTCTTTTTGTAAGCCGACGCCATGTAAAAAGATTTTATTTTTCATTCCACGCTTCTTAGAAATACTCTTATTTTCTAGCAGTCTGTAAAAGGTTCGATTCTTTAAGCTGATTTCTCCCTCATCGTTGCACCAACGAGAATATTCGTTATACAACTCTTTCGCCTCTATTCTTGCTTGTGGATGTAAAAAACACTTATCGAGTAGAAAAGGCTCCAGAATATCCATTTCCTCTTTGTAATGACTCGTCGCATCTTGAATCGCTTTTGGTACTCCTAATCCTTCACGTTGCCATTTCAAGCAGCCTTCAATTGCCCAATTTAATATACCCGACATCTCCATTGACAACTTTTCAGGAAGCTTTCGATCTACTTTGTTTTTGGGTATGGTCACAGTAAACGGAATCATCCGAACCCTACGCCATATTCCTTCATCCATCCCCTTAATAATCGGTTTATGATTCGTTGTGAAAAACACTTTAAACTCAGGTGTAAATTCGAAAAATTCTTGGCGAAGGAATCGTGCACTAATTGGTTCTCCACCCGTAATTTGTTTGACTAACGCTTCTGATAATTGTTGGCCTTCTTCACTCTCAACTGCTGATACAAAACGTGCACCTGCTAAACGTGCGATATCATTATTTGCCCCAGAGTCATGTTTCTTTTTAATAAACGTGTCGCTATTCGTTTGCTTCGCATAATCACCTAGTATATTTTTTATGGTATTAATAAATGTTGATTTCCCATTTCGACCACCACCATACAGAAAGAACATGACCTGTTCTGATATATCACTTGTTAAGGAATAGCCGATTGCTTTTTGGATAAAATCAATTAATTCGTAATCTGTATTCCCTTCTGCATCTTTGAAAATACTTTCTAAAAATACTTTCCAATCCGGACAATCTTCACCTTTTTTGAATTCGATATTTACCATTTTTGTAAGCATGAAATCACGATTATGCAAGGACAATTCACCTATTTTCAAATCGACCACACCATTTTCCACATTCAAGAGATATTCATGTTTGTCAAAATCCTCACGTTGCGCTGAGGCAAGCGGAATCATATCTTTAATACTGTTCATACGAATCGCACGTTTTTCACATTGTTTCCCCCATCGAACCTCATATTTATCCTCACTTTTTAATAATTTCCGAAGTGTTTTTGACGTGATACGCTCTACCTTTCTACTCTTATCCCCTTTCCACCGTTTTCCATCCCACGTATGCCAACCTACTCCGCTCACATAACGAATCACATGACCGTATTCTGCAACGATTCGTTCCGCATTTCCCATTTCAGTGAGCATGAATTTTTGGTCTGTTAGTCTTGCTTCCTCTTCACTATCATCAACATTGTGGAAGAGAAAATTGAAATCTTCTGTATGATCTAAAATCGTTGTACTTGTATCTGTAATCGCCTTATTTATTGTGTGTTCCCCGTATGTATCACCACTGGAATAATGGACAATATCCCATTTTTCTCTCATTAATCCACTTTCGCGGAACATACTATCCATACGCGTGTAGCTTTTGCCACTCCAAAAAGATAAGTGATTACACAGCGCTTGATCTGAATTTGACCAATCGTTATTAACAATTAATTTCCCCTCGTACAATGCGCGGATTTCATCACCATTTTTCGCTCGAAACATCCGTTTCCAAAGTTCATGGTTAGAAAGGCTTATGTCATCATTTGTATACTCACTTAAATCCACTAAACTTCTCGCTTCTGAATCATCGAAATATTTTTCAAGCAATTCCGCAACTTCATCTGTACGTTCAAAAATCTCATTGGAATTCTCACGATTTCCTGTAAAGGTAAAATATCGACCGTACGAATAGATTTCTAAACCCAATTTATCGTTTTTTCTTCCTGTCCCTAAGAAATTCTGTGGAAGGTTGCCTTTTACAATGACGTGTAATCCTTTTCCACTCGGTGAAAATTCAGTATAACTATCTAACAAATCAATAATATCTGTCGCGAAAGGAGTGATTTTCCCTTCTTCATCCACACATTCATCCAGATCGACACCGATGTATTGTTCACGTTTTGAAAACACAAATCCGATACCATCAAATTCACGCTCTAAATAAAATTTCAATACAGTTGGAAAGGTACTCCATGTTCTCGGGTTATTTGTGGACGCTTTTTCTCCATCGGGTTGATACGGAACTTTAGTTGGTTTGTCTTTTCCTTCTAACCATTCATATTTCCACAAAATCCATTGGGGCAATGACTTCAATCCAGAAGGTATACTATTAAAATCGTAATGTTCTTTCATAGTTACTCTCCATTCTTTGTGATTTAGGGTATAAAAAAGAGAAGTCGGTTAAAACCAGCCTCTCTATTTAGTTATTTAGAATGGCAACATATCATCGCCGACTGTTACTGCTGAAACGCTTGTGATTGGATTTACATCCGATACATCATAGTATTTTGCTTTAGCAGCAATACGTTTTTGTTTTTGACCATCCACAGCCTTGTCATATTCTTCATGTTTTACTGTGATTTTTAAATTCTTATTGATAAGCTGCTTGCCCATATCTTCAGCAGAAGTGAAAACATGATTATTACCAAATCCACATG
>NZ_JBFPJH010000286.1:0-4228 GCF_040838255.1 Bacillus sp. C30
GCATTATGCTAGCTCTATTATGAGCAAAAAAATTTACGTATTACTATAATCTGTTTAAAGAAAATATGTAATACAGTGGGACTTTAATCCTTGTTTTTTTATTCTCACTAATAATTAGATCAAGCAAATCTAAATTCCATCAAGCTTTCCTTAACTGAAAAAGTAACTATATATAATATATCCTAAAACTAGCACTAAAATTAATATCCCTGTACCTTTCCAATTCATACCACCTGTCATATCAACAGGCCTACCTGATTCCACCCTGTTGAGTCCATCATTCAAAGAACCGGTAGGATTATTTTTCAATTCACTTTGTCTCATGCGTTCTCTTTTTTCTTCTGGTGACTCTTTTGAACTCATATAATCACCTCTAAAATTAATGTTCATTCCGAAAAATCCCCTTTAAAATAGATTCTCCATAACGTAAAGAAAGCTAGCTATGCTAGCTTTCTTTATAATCCAATATGTTCTTCCTTATTTACAGTAATCCCTTTATGATCAATTTCAAGCTCACATACTTTCATAGCTGCAAATACTCTCGCTAATTGGTCAGCTATTTCTTTACGCTTCTCGTACGGAGTTAAAATAAAAATGGATGGTCCCGCACCACTAAGCGCTGTGCCATATGCTCCGAATTCTTTTGCACATTTACGAATTGATGGTAATAACGGTACAAGTTCTAAACGATATGGCTCGTGGAAATGATCTCGTTCCATCATTTCACCTACAACTTCCCACTTCTTTTGACATAATGCAGCTACTAATACGTTACTTATCGCACTAGCCTTAACCGCTTCATGAAACGGAAACATCTCTGGTAATACAGATCGACTTTCCTCCGTATTTAGCTCTTCATTTGGAATAAGAGAAATTACGCCTAATTCCTTACTTTCAATCCTTACAACCGAAACATTCTTTCCATCCAGCGCTCCGATTACAGTTCCACCTAAAATAGAAGCAGCAACATTATCTGGATGTCCTTCAAAATTTGTAGCAATTTGAACTTTCTGATCAGTTGTTAAGTTCAAATTTCCAAGCTGATTCGCAAGCTCTATTCCTGCTACAATTGCTGATGCACTACTTCCTAGACCTCTTGTCAGCGGAATATTACTAGTAACTTCTATTATATAGGGTGATAAAGAAGGAAACACTTTACATGCCGTGCTAACAATTAAATTTTTATCGTCTGTTGGAATTGAATCTTCAAAGGAATGGATTACTTGCCATTTATCTGCTTCCGCCTTTACCACCACATCTAAATATAATGACAATGCTATTCCTACTGAATCAAATCCAGGTCCGACATTCGCTGTACTAGCAGGGACACGTACTCTCAATGGTATCACGACATAATCACCCCTTTAATATGATCTTTAATTTGCTCTATATCATTTGACACACTTGCAATATCAAATTTATTAGAAGAAATTGCGATATCAGGATCTTTCAAACCGTTTCCAGTTAAAACTGCAACAACCGTTTCTCCCTTTTTGATTTTTCCAGATTGCACATGTTTAATGACGCCCGCTAATGAAGCATTTGATCCTGGCTCTGCAAAAACTCCTTCAGTTTTTGCTAACAATCTATACGCATGTAATATTTCTTCATCTGACACCATATCTATTTCACCATGAGACTGCTCGGCAGCCTCTACTGCATACGACCAACTCGCTGGGTTACCAATACGAATCGCTGTTGCAATCGTTTCAGGTTCTTCAATTACATGCCCTTTTACAATTGCAGCTGCTCCTTCGGCTTCAAAGCCGTGAATTCTTGGTTTTTTATAACCCTTTTCTTTTTCATATTCACAGAATCCTTTCCAGTATGCTGTTATGTTCCCTGCGTTCCCAACCGGAATAGCTAGAACATCTGGTGCATTTTCCAACTGGTCGCAAATTTCAAATGCTGCTGTTTTTTGTCCTTCAATTCGGTAAGGATTTACTGAGTTTACTAATGTAATCGGCTCTTCTGCAGCAATATTTCTTACAGCCTTAAGTGCATCATCGAAATTCCCTTCTATTGAAATGATCTCCGCTCCATAAGCAACTGCTTGCGCTAATTTCCCATGCGCAATCTTTCCTTCTGGTATTACGATAATACATTTCATTCCGAGGCGTGCCGCGTATGCGGCAGCTGATGCTGATGTATTACCTGTAGATGCACAAATGATAGCCTCTGAACCTTCTTCTTTCGCCTTTGCAACTGCCATTACCATACCACGGTCTTTAAAAGAACCCGTTGGATTCGCTCCTTCATATTTTCCGTATAACTGAATCCCTAATTGTTTTGATATATTTAATAATGGAATCAGGGGTGTATTCCCTTCCATTAAGCTGACATCAGGTGTGTTTTCATTCACCGGTAAATAAGAAGCGTACTGTTTTAATAGTCCTTTATACATATTGTTTTTCCTCCTCAATAATGTAGTAACTGTTTATTTCACTTGCGACATCTTCTATCGCTCCTAAAACTTGCTCGAATTGATATTTTGAAGTTTGATGCGTCACAACAACGACTTCTGCAAGCTCACGATTCAAAGGTAATTGAATTACCTCTTTTAAACTCACAGAATAATCGACGAAACATTCTGTTATTTTTTTAAACATTCCAGGCTCATCTCGTAATGAAATGCGCAAAAAGTATTTTGAAACTACTTCTTCATCTCCTTGTAATTCATACGGCTCCGGTTCTTTTAATACACTTTTATTTTTCGGAACTTGATTCATATTTTTAACGATTGAAATAATGTCACTTACTACAGCAGAACCAGTTGGTAACTTCCCAGCTCCAGGTCCGTAAAACATCACTTCTCCTACTGCTTGACCGTGAACATACACCGCATTAAATTCATTATTCACATTCGATAGCGGATGATGACGTGGTAATAAAGTCGGTTCTACACTTAAGTGAATGGATGATCCTTGTTTTTCAGCTTTACCAATTAATTTCATTGTAAATCCTAATTTTTCGGCCATCTCTAAATCTTCTTTTTCAACCTTTCGAATACCTCTAACTTGAACATCATCTAAAGAAACATTCATCGAAAAACCTAAGTTTGCAAGAATTGCTACCTTTCTCGCAGCATCTAGTCCATCTACATCCGCTGTCGGATCTGATTCTGCAAACCCTAATTTTTGCGCTTCCTGTAAAGCCTCTTCATACGACCATCCATTTTGACTCATCTTTGTTAACATATAATTTGTTGTTCCATTTACGATTCCCATTATTTTTTCAATTTGATCTGAAGCTAGCCCGTCTGATAATCCTCTTAATATTGGAATCCCACCGGCTACACTCGCTTCGTAACATAGGTCACATTCATTTTTATTTGCCAGTTGCAGAAGCTCCGCACCATATACAGCCATTAAATCTTTATTTGCTGTTACGACATGTTTCTTACTTTGCAAAGCCTTCACAATATGCTCTTTCGCTTCTTCAATTCCGCCCATTACCTCTACTACAATATCAATATTTGAATCATTTAGAACTTCATCGACATTACTTGTTACTACGATTCCATCAATGCAAACATCACGTTCCTTTTCCAAATCACGTACAACGACTGTCTTTACCTTTACTTCATATCCTGTATCAAGAGTGATTTTTTTATAATGTTCTTTCAAAATATGGACAACACCACTTCCGACAGTACCTAATCCTAATACCCCAACATTAATAACGTTATTCATCTTCTAATCTCCTCCTAAATAGTTTAATTGTTACACCTGTGAATCACCTTACTCTGCTTTTTAATCATGCAGGTGGTGGTTATTTCCGTACGTACTAATCGTTTCATGTTACCGCACCTCCTTTCAAAGTAATAAAAAAACACACTCATCCCTAGGAAAGGGACGAATGTGTTTTCGTGGTTCCACCCTTGTTCCAACCTAGACTTACTTTCTTCTAGATTGCTCAAGTTCAGATAACGGCTGATACCGTCAATAATTACTAGATTGCTCGTTCACTATTGAAGTTCAAAGGTGGTAAGATCATTTCTCGTGTTAGGAAGCTCACAGCCTTGGCCTCCCTCTCTGTAAACCGTAAAAATGTTCTCATGTCCTTATCGTTACTTTTTCGCTCATGTTTATTTGTTAACTCATTATACTCGCATAAAAAACAAAATCAATACTATTTTTTAATTATTTTAAATTTTCAATCTTAAAAACTATAAAAAAAACACACTCATCCCTAGGAAAGGGACGAATGTGTTTTCGTGGTTCCACCC
>NZ_JBFPJH010000287.1:0-4219 GCF_040838255.1 Bacillus sp. C30
CTCATCTCAATTTTCCTACAGTTTAGCTCAGCTCGAAAAACTTTGCAACAGAACCATATTTATCAACTTATGTAATCTAGTTACTGCATTTAATTTGTTATATATTGAATACATAGTTAAAATTTTAGTTTATGGAAATGTAATATATTTGGAGAGGGGAAATCCATGAAGAATAATACGTTTACTTTTTTTACGATGACAGTAGTCGGAATTATCGGGTTTTTATTCATACCAGCTATACATGCTGACACAGAAAAAACATTTCACCCAAATGAGTTCTCTACGTATGGATTGGGTTTAAAAGATACTAAGGTGAAGGAAGATATACCCGAGTATACACCATCTACTTCTTATCTCACAAAACAAGAAGCAACTAAACAAAAACAACAAGGAATTCAAACCCCAAACATTCTTCCCAATCGCATCGATTTACGTGAATATTTTCCAGAAGTACGAAATCAAGGGAAGTTTGGGACTTGTGTCCCATTTGCAATGACAGCTTTAAGAGAATATTACATCGCAAAAGATGCAGGGGCACGCGGGACTGATATTACTTATTTGTCCCCTGCTTATATGTATTATCCAAATGGGCCTCATGATGGCATGTACATTGAATCCGCACTTCAAGTTTTAAAACGAAGTGGTATTCCCCCAGAAACAGAACGTTTATATGATGTAAATCCAGAAAATATAGAACAATTTAAACAACCAGTAACCTCTACACAGAAAGAGAATGCATTACCATATAGAATCAGTGGTTATCAAGTCATACGCGAAACAAATATGGTACATAAAATCAAACAAGCACTGGCAAATCTAGATCCGGTTTTAATAGGTATCAACGTGTATCCAAATTTTGATGCAACGCCTGCTAATGGAATTATACCACCTGTTACAGAAAAGAAATCCAGAGGGGGACATGCTCTTGTTGTAGTGGGATATGATGAAAAAAATGAATGGTTCATTGTCAGAAATAGTTGGGGGACAAAATTTGGAGATCATGGATATGCGTATATGCATTATCAAACTTTATTAGACATGACAAATAGTATGTCTTTTGTAATTAAACCGATTCAAACACAATATCCACCATTCGGTGTGAAAATGACAACGACAGATATGACTCCTTCTCAAATTAAGTTCAACATTTCTGCCAAAAATGCGATTACATATGATTTATATAAAAATAATCAGAGAATCCAAACATTCACGACAAATACCATTACCGATTTAAATATAGTACCAGAGCAATCTTATATGTATCATTTGGTAGCAAAAAATACGATAGGAGCAACTCGCAGCTATCCTTTATCGATTTTGATTCCACCTGCTATACCGATTCAGCAAGCTAGTTAATATCATTCAAATAGGAAGAATAAATGATTATATGTGAAAGATTCTTTCTATAGTAAGTAGTTACAAAAAGGGAAGCCGACTGTGGATATAATACATGCCTGAAAAGTAAGGTAAGAGTTACTCTTTCATTATGATATGAGAAAATTAGATTAAATGGGTGAAATAAAAAAAAGAACGGTTCTATGGGTATAGTCCGCCCTTTAAAAAGGGAATAATGGCAAATATTCTTCTTAATTACACCAAAAACGGAAAATTCAATCTATTTATTTTTGAGAAAGTATTCATTTTTCGAAATCAAGTTGAAATTGAAAGAAGTAAAAGAACAGATGGAACAAATACAAACATAGTTAGATACATTCGAACAACAAAATCAGGGGATGAAAAAAGTGGAGCAAAAAACAAACATAAACCCTGATAAAAAAGATAAGCCATATTGGAAATATCCAGCCAAAATGAAATAACAAATTGAATAGCGACTTCCCCCGATATATAATATGAGTATACACCATTCTTTTATTCAGTTGAGGGAATGAGAGGATAATACAACAGTATATGACTCTTGTTCTCTCCTATATCTTCACACATAATATGTAAAGGGTGTGTTATGTATATGATTTTCTTATATCGATTTGATGTAAAAGAAAAGGGCATTCATTTTGTTTTAAATGAACAACTCGCCGCTGATATGCTTCCGCAATATGATGTCCTGTTGAGACCATTAGTGACATCTTTAGCTGAAACATTACAATTGTATTGCTCGTTAAGTAAGCAACCGACTTTGCTAACAAGTAAAATACAAGACAGCGGTGAAATAGAAGTGATGTTAAATCAAGAATTAGGACAATGTATAGATGGATATATAAAAGACCGCATGATTTTGAAAAATGGCAAACGAATTGCCGATATTTTAATGGAAATTCGGAATGCTCATACCATATACCACTAAACTTAGAGGACTAGTTATAGATGTGAAAATTTTCAATTATAAAATTAATAGACCAGAATTCTTTTCTATTTTTCCATAGTAACATGAAAAATATCAGTAAGTTGGATACAAATAGATATAGAAGACAGGAGAGGGATTATACGTGGATAAGTCATGGTCTGGTAATTCTGCACAATTGTTACAAGAAATTGATTGGAAAATGAGCAGAATTGAGTCGATTCTTCAGCATATTTCTATAGACGGTTTGACAGAAGAAGCATATGAGATTCACGAGATGCTTATAAAAGTGTCCCAGTTATTGCTCAACTTACAACAAGACCTCAAAATGGCACCACTGGCAAAAGGACTAAGTTTACAACTCCAAAGTAGACAGGAACAGTACAATCGATTGTTTAGTAGGAGAGAAATGCGCCTATAAATTTATGAATAATCAGACAATAACAGAGAGACATCTCATGAGATGTCTCTCTGTTATTGTTCTAAAATATGTCGTATGTCCAATATACCCATATTCGTAAATTTGGCAATATCTTCGATATCCATGCCATTGTTATGCATGCCACGGATTAATTGTTCTCTTTCTGCCAATTTTCCTTCTTGAATACCTACTTCTTTTCCTTTTTCCATTCCCTCTTGAATTCCTTCTTTACGTCCCTTTTCTATGCCTTTCTTCTCTGCATACTTGTACTTAGAAGCCTCATCAATCAGAGCCTTTTGTCTTGCTTCATATAACATACGGAATCCAGGGTCTTGACTCATCTGTTCCCATTTTTGCATCGCATCTTTTAAAATTGGATCTCGGTTCATCGCAATCTCCTCCAGCGTATGCGTTAATTGTGTATCTTCATTGGCAGATAATAAGAGTAACCATCGTACAAAGGTATCTTCCCACGGATTGACTTGTTCTTGTTTCCATTGTGCCATTAATTTAGGGATTTCAATTATGTGTAACTCTAAATCGTCTATCAGTAATTTTTGTAATTCAATATCCCATAGTTTCCCTGTTGTATGAAACGTTTCGTATTCTGGAAAGACCGGAAAGTTCAAGATATTAATGGTAATCGTCTTTCGCAATGCATCATAAGAATCACCTTTTTGCATTTGAGAAGCATACAAGCGACTCCAATAATACAAACTACGTTTCAGAAAATCATTTTGATCGTTCAATTGTATTTCAATGGCAATTTGGGTATCGTCATCTAAAGTTGCTAATACATCTAGAATAGACAATTTGTCCTTTTCATATTCGCGGTGTATATGTGGGTCTTCTATTTTCAGCGCTTGAATCGGTGAAGAGAGCGAAGACGCTAACGTCACGTTCAAAAATTGCATTAAAATCTGTTCATTTCCTCTTGAGCCAAATAATTGTTTGAACGCAAAATCGACTCGCAAATTTACTAAAGGTTGATTCATAGAGTGAGTCACCTTTCTTTGTGTTTATTCTATCTCTATTGTAGCGGATACGGAAGGGAGGAAGCAACCCTGGATGAACGTTTCTTGATGGGTATTATTTATTAAATAATAAGGTACGTGAAATTATGTTTATTGTCGCCTGAATATGCATATAGACCTGCTTAATCTGGTTCTGTTGCAAAGTTTTTTAAGTGAAATTAAAATGTAAGGAAAATGATTCGAGGAGCATGATGCATGAAATATTTTAAAGGAAAACAGTTCAAGAAAGATATTATTTTAGTAGCCGTTGGCTATTACTGTCGCTTTTCTTTAAGCTATCGTGATGTATCTGAAATCTTAAAAGAACGTGGAATTTCCGTTCACCCAACAACAATCATGCGTTGGGTGCATGAATATGGAAATTTGATCTATCAAATTTGGAAGAAGAAAAATAAATCAGCACATTTCGCATGGCATTTAGATGAAACCTCCATCAAAATCAAAGGAGAGTGGTGTTATCTTTAT
>NZ_JBFPJH010000288.1:0-4214 GCF_040838255.1 Bacillus sp. C30
ATTTATAACTGTCAAGGGATATATTATTTTTTTGTCGAAAAGGATTTTTATAAACTTTCAATGTAAAAATAAAAGAACAGTAAAAAAGCATCTTCGCGATAATCGCGAAGATGCTTTTTTATGGTATAAGACGTGTACAATCTCTCGGAAAAGCACTCGCCTCTCGGACATTTGTTAACTCTAAAAGTTTATATACAACCCTTTCTAATCCTATCCCAAAACCACCATGTGGTGGACAACCGTATCGGAATGTATTTAAATAAGATTGAAATTTCTCTGGATGTAATCCTTTTTCTTTAAAAGAAGCAAGTAACATATCATAGTTATGAATTCGCTGTGCACCTGATGTAATTTCTAATCCTTTATATAATAAATCGAATGAATCAGTAATAGTTGGATTTTCTTTATTCGGTATCGTATACATCGGTCTCGCTTCTTTCGGATAATGTGTAATGAATACAAATTCACTATTATATGTTTCTTTCACATATTTCCCTAGTAACTTTTCACCTTCTGTATCTAAATCCCCTTCAGGAGATTCTTTCCGATACTTCATTTTCAAAATTTCTTGCGCTTCTGCCAATGTGATTTTAGGAATTTCTGTAATGACAGGTACTTCTATTTGTAGTAGTTGTAATTCTTTTTCACAGTTTTTTGCTACTTGTTGAAACATATATCGTAAAACATCCGTTTCTAATTGCATTACTTCATGAAAATCATGAATAAATCCAAGTTCTACATCTAACGATATATATTCATTTAAATGTCGTGACGAGTTATGAAGTTCAGCCCGGTACACAGGAGCAATTTCAAAAACACGTTCGAGCCCTCCGGCTACCATCATTTGTTTATAAAACTGTGGTGATTGAGCTAAATACGCTTCTTTTTGGAAATATGGAAGTTTAAAAACATTCGCGCCTCCTTCTGCCCCCTGCGAAACAATTTTCGGAGTAAATATACGTGTGAAATCGTTCTCTATCAGAAATTCACTAAAGCTCTGAACGAGTATAGATTTCACTTTAAATATCGCCGCGATTCGCTCATGTCTTAACGATAATACTCGCTCATTCAATAATTGATCTAGGCCAACTTGTAACTTTTTTTTATTTATTTCAAATGGGAGTGATTCTGCTCCATTTAGTACTTTCACTTCATGTGCAAGTATTTCAACACCTAATTCTGTTTTCGGTGTCTCTACTATTTCTCCAATTATTTGGACCACACTTTCAACATCAACTTTGTATCCGGCTAACTCGTTTTCTAATACACATTGAATAACTCCCGTTCGGTCTCTTAATAATAAAAAACTAACATTCCCTAGATGACGAATCTTTTTTACCCATCCTTGTAGTAATACAACCTTCCCGCCATGTTCCGTACATTCTCGTGTGAGTGAACGCTTCATTATTTGATCCATTACATTTCCCTCCAATAGTTTTATTTTTATTTACATTATTGTTGTCATCGTCGTCATCCACGGTCACTCACCTCCTTTCAAAGAATACAAAAATCCGCCCCTATAAATAGGGACGGATTTTTCCGCGGTACCACCCAAATTGTCATAATGACCATCTTAGCCCTGATAACGGTAGGTACCGTTTGCTTTTACTAATTATCACGTTCAAAGCAACACTCACAGGTGTCTTTCCATCATGCGGTATCGCAATCTTCCCAGCAATCGATTGCTCTCTGTAGACCCTTGCATCATGTACTTTTCCTAATCATCACTTTTTGTATTTACAGAGTATTCTATCTTTTAAATTTATAAAACGCAAGCCTTTTTAGAAAAATATTGCGATTTCTCACTAAACAGACCCCTTCTAAAGGTATGTAATATGAACATTGAACTCTATACAATTATCATTTGACAGCTTAGAAATGTTTTATTCTTCTCAAATTCTTTCAATTGAATTTTTTCCATTTTATTACATATTTTACGCATTTCCCACGCATATTATTATTAAAGTTTTATCGGAGGTGTACATATGAAAAAAACAATTAGTTTCTTTCTCCTATTATTATGCTTAGTTGTAGTTAATGAAGCATATGCCTATTCACCAAAATCTTTACCAATCTCTCAAAATTCTGATCAATGGCAAGTAAATATTGATGAAGTAAAAAGAACGAGTGAAAAATTGTTACAACCAAAAAAAGGTGTATTTCAAACATATCATTTCTCTGTAAAAAATCTTGGGAAAAGTGAAGTGTATAATGTACAAGTTGAAGTTTTTCGGAATGAACCAAATACGAAAACAAAATATGAACTCTTTTCCCTAAAAGAAAGTCGTCTAGCGGGCGGTAAAACTGGATTTGAACACGCTAATTTTCCAGTTTCTACAAAAGCGGATAAGGTTGACGTGATCATTACGTGGCAAGAACATCCTTTCCGCTCCATGAGAAACGGTCAAAAAGTTGAATCTAGAAAATTTAAAGAGCATTTTGTTTTTAAAGAAGCAGTAAAGTGAACTTATCGGTATATATACATTATTACCGCTACCAATAAATTTTCTAGTACCAGTTTTCTTAAGCAAATAAAAAAGTCGTGGCTTTTAAACGCCACGACTTTTTATATTAATTCGTACTAATCCCTCTCGCTGCCCAAATGCGATCAATTTCAGTCGCGTGTTGTCCGCCGTATAAAAGAGCAGCCGCTTGCTTAATTGCTTTCGCTCCATCACGGAATTTCGCATTTGGCGTTAATGACCAATGTGATTGTAAAATAATTTTTGTTGCTACATCACGTCCAAAAGATTGCGCCATTTCGTATTGACCTTGAGCCCAAATTTCCCCATCATTATGCACTTCATTCGTTATATCTTTCGGGTATACTTTATTCGTATCTAATCGGCGTAAGCACGTCGGATCTGAACTAGAATAAGCAGCCGCATCCCATTCTCCAATGCATGCTTTCCCGTATCCTGTTGTCGAAACTGCATCTTCATAAGTAGCACCTAAGAAATCTCCAAATCCTTCTCCCATCGCTCCACCTTCTGGTGAACTTCCGAAGCCTGGCACTTGATTATCTTGAATAGAATGACCATATTCATGCGCAATAATGCCAGCATCTTCTGCATCATCTACTCCGCCAGTACCGAAAGTTAAAGCTTTCGTTGATGGAGAATAGAATGAATCATCGTCAGTTGTACCATTTACATTCACTTTAATCGAACGTTTATTAATATTTTGAAAGCCTAATCCTTGAATGTAACGCTGTAATGTATCAATATGATAATATGACATAACATCTTCAAAACTATCATTTGCACGTGTATAGTTAAATTGTAAGTTTGTAGATTTCGTCTTCGCTTTTGAAGAAATCGTAACATACTCACCAATTAAAAATCCTGTACCATCTAAACCTTTTAACGTAACAGTTTTCAATTGATTCGTTAATGCTGTTGAATCTGCATCATTATTATCTTTTAACCCTGCTAAACTTCCACTAGATACGACAGGGTTAGGTAAAAATACTTTTCCTGTTCCTTCTGCTTTTCGGTTTATATCAACTTTTTTAATTAACTTTCCATTTTCCGCATCAATGAATGTTTCCCATGCACCGAATGGATTATTAGAATGGACTACCACTTTATATACAGGAATAGCGACTCCCTCTTCAACAATATATCCGAATTCTTTTTCTGTAGGAGCCCATAAGTTTTGCTCACTTTCTCCTCCAACATACGCCATCGATTTTTGTTCTGCATCTTTTTCACTAATTTTTTTCGTAACTTCCTTCACACCTGTAACAGGCTGATAATCAGAAACCGCAAGTAAGCCTTTTCCCTCTCCGTTAAGAGTAACTGTAATTTGTTTTGAAAATACAGGCGCACCATTGACCACTTGTTGGAACCTAACATATGAAGCTACTGATGTTTCTGTTGTAGAAATATATTGCAAGTCTGAAAGGTCTGCCTTCAATCCATATTCCGTAGCATGTCCTTTTAAATATTCAATTGCTTTTTTCTGTGGTGAATAAGCTTCTAGCTTTACTTGCTGTTGTTTTTCCAATGCCGAAACCGTAGAAATCGTCCCCATTACTAATGGCACAGTCATTGCCATTGCCACCATTTTTTTGTTTAACATAAAACCACTCCCCCTAATAAATTGAATCCTTTACCCCATTCCTATAAAGCTATTACTGTCCACAAGTAACGAGATAAATTGAATCTACGAGTAATTCTATACAAACAATTCTATTACCTTTACATTTTGGG
>NZ_JBFPJH010000289.1:0-4181 GCF_040838255.1 Bacillus sp. C30
CAATATAATTTAGTAGATGAAATTGAGCAAGGTACGCAAAACAATTTCTCTATGTTCGACTTTTAAAGAAATATTGAGGTGTTAGTAGTGACGGAATTAGGACAAAAGCTGACAGAAGCAAGAGAAGCGAAAGGCTTATCTATTGATCAGCTGCATGAGATTACAAAAATTCAAAAACGCCATTTAGTAGCGATTGAAGAAGGCAATTATGATGTGTTGCCAGGAGCTTTTTATGCGCGTGCATTCATTAAACAATATGCAGATGCTGTTGGATTAAATGGAGAGGAACTGCTTGTGGAATATCAGAGTACGATACCACAGTCTGAAAAACGTGAAGTTCCACAAGTATCAACTGGACAAAAAACACAAGAAACAATGCAAAAATCTTCATCATGGCCAATTGCGGATCATATGCCCAAAATTTTGATTGCGTTGTTAGTAATCGCATTTGGAGTGGTAGTCTGGTTTGTTATTCAAGCGTTAACTGGAAAAGATGATAGGCAAGTTCAAAATGCTCAAAGTGAGAAAATTGAGGTTCAAAAAGCAAAAAATTCTCCGTTAGATACGAAGAAAGATGAAGCGAAAGCGGAAGAACCAAAAAAAGAAGAACCAAAAAAAGAAGAACCAAAGAAAGAAGAGCAACCAGCGCAACCAACTGGACAACAAGAAGTGAAGGTAGTTGGAACGAGTGGTAAGGTATCTACTTTGGAAATTCATAATAATAAAACATTAGAACTGGAAATTTCAGCGAAGGGTGCAAGCTATGTAGATGTTAAAGATGATGCGGGTAACGAAATTCTAAACACTACAGTACAAAGTGGTCAAACAGAAAAACGTGATTTATCAACAGTAAAAGAAGTGCGGCTTAATATTGGAAGTGCACCGAATGTTGAAATTAAACTGAATGGCCAAGTGGTTACTTTCCCATTAGATCCAGCAAAAGAATATCACCAAAGATTGGTGATAAAAAACCAAGGGATAGGGCAAGCTGCGCAATAACAGTCATCGCTTCGATGACTTTTTTCAATGAACAAATGTTTTTGACATGATGGAGGAATAGCTGTGAATTTACCAAATAAAATTACAATATCTAGAATCTTCTTAATTCCAATTTTTATGGTAATTATGTTAGCGCCCTTTGAGTGGGGCTCATTTATAATTGGTGATGTAGAGTTACCAATTCAACATTTAGTAGGGGCACTTATCTTTATTATTGCTTCGGCTACAGATTGGATTGATGGACATTATGCAAGAAAGTATAATCTTGTAACGAATTTAGGGAAATTCCTTGACCCGTTAGCAGATAAATTACTTGTTTCGGCAGCACTTATCACATTGGTAGAAATGCAATATGTACCTGCTTGGATCGTTATTGTAATTATAAGCCGTGAGTTTGCAGTAACAGGTTTACGCCTTGTACTTGCTGGGACAGGGGAAGTAGTTGCAGCAAATCAGCTAGGGAAAATTAAGACATGGACACAAATTATTGCGATTGCAGCATACTTATTACATGATGTACCGTTAAATCTACTTCATATTCCAGTTGCAGATATTTTCATATGGATTGCATTATTCTTTACCGTTATTTCAGGATGGGATTATTTCTGGAAAAATAAAGATGCTTTTGTAAACTCAAAATAGAAGTTTATGGGGGAATTGGGATGAATGCTGAAATTATTGCGGTTGGAACGGAATTATTACTTGGACAAATTGCAAATACAAATGCCCAGTTTTTATCTGAAAAGTTAGCTTCAATCGGAATTAACGTGTACTACCATACTGTTGTTGGGGATAATAACAAGCGATTACAGAAGGCAATTGAATTGGCTGAAGAACGAGCTGATATGCTCATTTTTACAGGTGGATTAGGACCGACAAAAGATGATTTAACGAAAGAAACAATAGCGTCTAGTTTAGATGAAGAGCTTGTGTATGATGAAAAGGCATTAACATCGATAAGCGATTATTTTAAGCGTACAGGCCGTGAATTTACGGAGAATAATAAAAAGCAGGCGCTCGTTTTAAATGGATCGACTGTATTTGCGAATGATCACGGTATGGCGCCTGGTATGGGATTAAATACGAACGGAAAAGTTTATATTTTATTACCAGGACCACCAAAAGAAATGAAGCCGATGTATATAAGTTACGTAGAGCCTTTTTTATGTAAGTTTACAACGGGGGGAAATATTTATTCTCGTGTTCTTCGTTTTTTTTGTATTGGGGAATCTCAATTAGAGGTGAAAGTTCAAGATTTAATTGATGGACAAACGAACCCAACCATTGCACCACTTGCAAATGATGGAGAAGTGACATTACGTTTAACTGCCAAACATCATGATGCTGATGAGGCGGAGAAACTGATTCAGCATGTGGAAGATTTGATTTTAGAAAGAGTAGGAGAATTTTTCTACGGATATGACCAAGATTTCCTTCATTACAAGGCAATAAGGCTATTGAAGGAAAAAGGGTTAACTTTAGCGTGTGCAGAAAGTTTAACAGGTGGTCTTTTTGGAAATCAAGTAACAGAAAATGCTGGTGTTTCGTCTGTATTTAAAGGCGGTGTCATTTGTTATCAAAATGATGTGAAGCAACAAATTTTATATGTACCTGAAGAAGTGTTACGTACTGATGGCGCGGTTAGTAAACAGTGTGCTCGCTATCTTGCTGAAAATGTAAAGGAACTGTTAAAAGCAGATATCGGAATTAGTTTCACTGGGGTGGCAGGACCGGATGCTTCAGAGCATAAAGAACCAGGAACAGTATTTATTGGATTGGTGATTAAAGATGAACCAGCTGTAGTCTTCTCGCTTAATTTAAGTGGAAGTCGTCAACAAATTAGAGAACGCTCTACAAAATATGGATTTTATCATTTATTTAAAAAGCTAGAAGAGATATAAATTTCTTCTAGTTTTTTTGTTGGAAAACCTAGTTTTATTCGATATAAAATAAAAAAACGAATAAATGTTCGATTTTTGTTGGCAAATTGAATTGAAAATAGGTATAATAAGATTAGCAATTTAGTTAAGGAGGAATTTTGAATGAGCGATCGTCAAGCGGCATTAGATATGGCGTTAAAACAAATAGAGAAGCAATTCGGTAAAGGTTCAATTATGAAATTAGGAGAACAAGCGGAGCGTAGAATTTCTACAATTTCAAGTGGTTCTTTAGCACTTGATGTGGCACTAGGGGTAGGCGGATACCCACGTGGCCGTGTTATTGAAATTTATGGACCTGAAAGTTCAGGTAAAACAACAGTTTCATTACACGCAATCGCGGAAGTACAGCGTCAAGGTGGACAAGCAGCGTTCATTGATGCGGAGCATGCAATGGATCCTGTATATGCACAAAAATTAGGTGTTAACATAGATGAATTACTATTATCACAGCCTGATACAGGGGAGCAAGGACTAGAAATCGCAGAAGCACTTGTACGAAGTGGAGCGGTTGATATTATCGTAATTGACTCTGTGGCAGCTCTTGTACCGAAAGCTGAGATCGAAGGGGACATGGGTGACTCTCACGTTGGTTTACAAGCACGTTTAATGTCACAAGCACTTCGTAAACTTTCAGGTGCAATCAACAAATCAAAAACAATCGCAATCTTTATCAACCAAATTCGTGAAAAAGTTGGGGTTATGTTCGGGAACCCAGAAACAACTCCAGGTGGTCGTGCGTTGAAATTCTATTCAACTGTCCGTCTTGAAGTACGTCGTGCTGAGCAGTTAAAGCAAGGTAACGATATTGTTGGTAATAAAACGAAAGTAAAAGTAGTTAAAAATAAAGTAGCACCGCCATTCCGTGTTGCTGAAGTTGATATTATGTACGGAGAAGGTATTTCAAGAGAAGGTGAAATCTTAGATATGGCTTCTGAACTTGATATCGTTCAAAAGAGCGGTGCTTGGTACTCTTATAATGAAGAACGCTTAGGACAAGGTCGTGAAAATTCGAAGCAATTCTTAAAAGAGAATACGGATTTAAGAGAGGAAATTGCCTTCTTTGTTCGTGAACATCACGGAATTGGTGAAAACTCTGGTGTTGAAGACACGGAAGACTCAACTCGTCAAGATTAAAAAATAAAAGACACGGTCCCGTGTCTTTTATTTTTTAATCCACTATGAAAGCGTTATATATAGCTGGAGATAAAATATTTATTCTATCCAAAAGGCTATGTGTAAAGG
>NZ_JBFPJH010000290.1:0-4172 GCF_040838255.1 Bacillus sp. C30
ATTTACCGCAGTTGAAATTTCTTTAACAATTTGATAGTTTACTTCATCTAACTTCACTTCTTTTTTATCCCAATATTTATCGTTTTTCTTCATTGCAAAGCTCGCTTCGTGCTTCCACTCTGATAATGTAAACGGCCCATTATATATCGCTTTATTTGCCTCTAACCCGTATTTATCACCTTGCTCCTTCGCATATTTTTCATTAATTGGATAGAAAGATGGTAAAATGAGTAGTTTCGTAAAATACGGTACAGGATGTTCCAGCTCTACAACGAACGTTTTATCATCCTTTGCTTTCACACCTAATTCTTCTAAGCCTAATTGTTTCTTATTTATCTTCTCCGCATTTTTCACATCGTACGCGATATATGCATATTGAGAGGCTGTATCTGGATTTATAAGTTGCTTCCAAGCATATACGTAATCATGAGCTGTTACTGGATCTCCGTTAGACCATTTCGCATCACGTAAGTGGAATGTATATGTCTTACCATCTTTACTCACTTCATATTTTTGTGCTCCCGCTTGAATCACTTCATCATTTTTCGATAAACGGAATAACCCTTCCATTACGTTATTCAAAACGTTAAATGATACCGCATCTGTTACTTTCCCTGAATTTAATGATGGAATTTCACCCGTTTCTAGTAGTTGTAATACTTTCTTCTCATCTTTCGGCTTTGTATCTTCATTTTTAGCACAGCCTACTAAAAATGAAGATACAAGTAGAGTACTAACTAATGAGTAGCGAACAACCTTTTTCATATAAAGCCCCCCTATCTTTTTTAAGGTAAGTAACGACGAGCACCAGCGTATTCTTCTATATATCCTGGTGTATTTAGCGGTATAATTTCTACCGATCTTTCAGCCTTTGGAGAGTGAATCATATTTCCATCACCAATATACATGGCAACGTGATGAACACTACCTTTTCCTTGATTATGTGCAAAGAATATTAAATCGCCCTTTTGTAGGTTTTCTTTATCAACCGCAATTCCTGCTTTTGATTGTGGCCCAGAATCCCTCGGTATTGTAATGCCATGTGATTTATAAATCGTATGTGTAAATCCAGAGCAATCAAATCCAAAACCACTTGTACCAGCCCATATATACGGTAATCCTAAAAACATTTTTCCGGTGTTTATTAAGTCATCAGCGGTTGGAGTCGGAATATCATTTTGAGAATGGTAAACAGTTCCATCATTTTTCCGTAGCCACGCCTTCTGACCATTTGGCAACAATACGCGGTATGAGATCGTATCTTCACTTAAGAGCGGTAAACGCGTATTATAACTGACTTCTAGCGATTTATGTTTTTCAGAAGGGTTAATATATACAATTGCTGTCGGTTTCGTTACTAATACAAAAGCTTCGTTTGTTTTATCTGCAAATTCCTGATTATACGTTAATTGTTTTTCAGGCATCCATCCCGGGTAACCTACTTCGTTTCGCGGTGTTGGCTGACCGTGGACTAACACTTTCACCCAGTCACCTTTCTTATCAACAACCGTTACTTCTTGACCGAGTAGCGCTTGCGTTTCTAATTTATTTGCACTCGTTAACCAAAGCTTCTCATCTAGCGTCATTGATTTCGTCCACTTCCATAAATCAACTGGATTTGTCGCACTCGGTGCATCAATTGGTCGTAATGAATCTGGTGCAGTCCATAACGTTGCAGCAGATACATCTATAAATGCTTTACTATCCTTCTTCTCTTCAGCATTCACCGAAGTAAACGATGAAAATATAAATAAAGTTGTTAAAAATGCAGTTCCTACTTTTTTCATATATATCCCCCTTATAAGATAGTTTACTAAGTACTACTTCTAAGATTGTATATTCACTATAGAATGCAGGTTTACCTTTGGACCAGTGTAAGTCATCCCTTCTGGCTCTTCTACTAACCATAACGGTGCATCAAGATCAAAGTAATGAATATTCGGATGAGCCGCAGCTAAATGGGCAACAGCGCTAACTGAAAGTGAAGATTCCATCATACTTCCGACCATACATTTCACACCCGCTGCTTCCGCAATATCCGCAATTTTCCATGCTTCTCGTATGCCGCCGCATTTCATTAATTTAATATTAAGTAGGTCTGCATATCCTCCTTGGACAATCTTTAATGCGTCTCTTGCCGAAAACATACTTTCATCTGCCATAATAGGCGTTTGTACATTGTCCTTCACGTACTTTAATCCTTCCCAATCTTTCGCATGAACTGGTTGTTCTACAAATTCTATATTTAAATTTCTATTCTCCATTTCTCTAATAATAGAAACCGCTTCTTTCGGTTTCCATCCTTGATTTGCATCTAAACGTAACGTCGTATTCTTTGGTACTACATTTCGAATTGCCTCTATGCGTTCTAAATCTAAATGTGCCTCTTTACCCACCTTAATTTTTAATGTTTGGAATCCCTTTTCGATATGCTTTTTCGCTTCTTTTGCCATTAATAAAGGCTCATCAACACTTACTGTAATATCAGTATAAATCTCTTTCTTCCCACCTAACAATGCATATAACGGTATGTTGTGAAATCGACAATATACATCGTATAAAGCCATATCTACCGCCGCTTTCGCACTTGTATTTCCTATACAGCTCATTTGAATGTGTAACAATAACGTTTGAAATTGCAGCACATCTTTATCAACTAATACGGAGCGAATTGGCCCTAATATTGCTTCCTCAATCCCGTTGGCAAAATCACCTGTAATAACCGGTGTTGCTGCAGCAGCTCCTTTTCCAACAATCCCTTCATCTGTATGAATAAACACATCTATACTTTCGATTTCCGTTACAGTGCGAAGCGCAGTTTTAAACGGTGTATGAAGCTTTACATGTCGGCGGTTTACCTTCACATCGGTAATTTTCATTTTGTTCATCCTTTCATTGTTTATAGAGTGATACTTTAATATCCGGGTGGCTTTTCCGTTAATGCGAAACAAAAAAATCCAGCCATAAGAAGATTCTTACGGCTGGATTTTGTCTATGAATGGGTAGACAAAGCAGCGATCTGATTATATTTTTTCTGTGCATCCTTTAGCGCTACAAGTAGCGCCTTTTGACACGAACCGAAGTACCGATTTTTTATTTCTGTTACTAATGCTGGGTCATTAATATTTTTATGTAGAAACAAATATTTAACAAATTGAGATGTTAATGCAATTGTGGCTGAGCAATCTGCATCTACAATTTCCCCTGTATCCTTCTCAAGTACAAATGCTACAAAATAACTTTTGAACTTTTCGGTAATGGGATTATTTTGAGGTGCTTTCGCATCCCCTACGACGTAAATTGTATTTGAAGCGTACACAGCTATCTTCCTTTCTTATACGAGGATAACGGTTTTCTTAACAGACGTATAAGCTGTTAACTCAACGTTGATTAAAAAATGTATCCGCTTACCTTGTATTATATACAATTGACAGAATTTTAACAATATTTATTTCGACATATATTCCATAATTATGAAAATCTCTTAAAACAATTAAAATTGGCTCAAACTTCTCATTTTTACAATATGTCATTTCTCCTTGTACCATGACATTCACACTACAAACAACTTTTCCCTCATACATCAAAAAACAGTTAGCTATCGCTAACTGTTCCACCACTTCACTTTGGCAATACGAATATTGTTTCGTTTGACTTAGAAAATTGATACTCTTTTCTAGCAAACTTTAAAATCTCTTCTTCATTATCGGTTAAATTCTCAATGTTAGTCTTTAAAGAACCTTGATCTTTCTTTAAAGAAACTAATTGTTTCTTTTGATTTGTTATTGTATTTTTTTTGCCATTAATTACTTCTTGTTGTTTCGTTAAAATATATTGAACGTACAAAGTAGTCGCAGCAATAAAAATGAACATGAAAATAAAACGCCTTAACTTCTTCTTATTTATAGTTCGCTTGTCGTTAGGCTGTGATAGTTGCTCTGGTATATTAGGAACATTGACTCTTTTGAGTTTCCTCATTTTCAAATCCCCCTAACCCATATTTTCTCACTACCATAGGCACGATCTCTTACTAACTTAAATTCTATTCTTATAAAATAACCTCCTTCACAAAAAAATCTCACAAATTAACCAATTAGAGATAGCGTTCGACGACATCTCTGTATTTAAAATGAGAATTTTTATTTATGCTGCTATAAAATAGTAGTTTATGT
>NZ_JBFPJH010000291.1:0-4142 GCF_040838255.1 Bacillus sp. C30
CGTTTAATATTTTCATGTAAATCCGTAATATATGATACGGCGTTTTGAGCACGTTGTCGTTTTTCTTTAATAATATCAAGGCTAATTTCCAATTCTCTCACTTGCTCATCTAATGAAGAAATGTCCATATACTCTTTATCTTTTAAGTCTGCTTTTAATTCGTCAATTTGTTTTGTAAGTACTTCTAGAGATGAGTAATAACTTTGGATTTCTTGTTGTAACTTATCCATCTCAGCATCATTTAATTTGGATTCTTTATATGTTAATTGATCTGTAAATCCGCTTTGTTCTAGCTCTTTCATAAAGCGTGTAAACGTCTCTTCTTTCTTCTCTTTTGCACTATTAAATTGATTAGAAGCATTATCATGTTCTGCTTGAATACGTATATTTTCATTTTGCCAATGTTGATACGCCTCTTGTACTTTCTCCCATTCATCTTCCATTAACCTAAGTTCTTGCAGAGCTTGGTCAAACTGTACTTTCCAAGCTTGTACCGTTTGCAAGCTTTCCGGAATATTTTGCTTATCATGTTCATATGACGTACGAAGCTGCATACACTCCATTTCAGTACGGTGCTGCACAGTTTCTACTTCACGCTTTTGTTTCTGGAGTTCTTCTACTTTTTCTTCTACGCTTTTTATATTCACAGCAATTTGCTTACGCGTTTCTTCACTTGCTTTTAACGCATTAACTTCTGCTGCTAATTGCTTTCCTTTTTGAACGAGCGCACTATATGTTTCTACTAATTCTTCTGAGCGATAGCCTCGCTTTAGCACTTCTTCTATCACTTGTTCATATTGAACTCGATAGAAATTCCACTTTTCTTCTAATTGAACATGTAATTTTTCCGCAATATTTTTCTTTTCTCTTAGCTCATTTAACTCTTTTTCATCAATTGCATTACTTTGCTCTGTAGCTTTTTTCGGGTGGTCCATACTACCACATACTGGACAAGATTCACCATCATGTAAATGAAGAGCTAATATACCAGCTTGTTCACTTAACCAGCGGCGTTCAATATTTTCATATGTACTAACTGCCTGTTGCATCTTATGAAACGCACTTTCTTTTTCTAGCTCGTATTTTTGTTTTTCTTGCCATACATCATATGCCTGCTTTAATACTTTTGCATCTTCTCGCATATTCGTTAGTTCTTCTACTTTAGCTACATATTGTTCAAGCGCTGCTTCTAATTGCTGTAATTCGCCAGACATTCTTTGTTTTTCATTTTTATGCGCTTCTAGTTGTTCATCTAACTTTTGCATACCTTCTTTTAATTTTCCTATTTGAATTTCAGCATTTTGCAAATTTAACTTTTTCTCAGCTAATGATGCAATAATTGGCTGTAACTCTTCTAGTCTTTGAACTTGTTTTTTAGCATTTTCTCGCTCGGATGCCTTATTCTTTAATGCTTCATATTTCTCCTGAGCAAGTGCAAAACTGTTCATTATATGCTCTTTTTTTGCGATTATCTGTTTTAACAAACTTTCAGACTGCTGTTCATATTGCATCGCTTCCTCATACCATTGCTCAAATGGTAATAATCGCTTCGCCTGTTCCGCATGTTTAAAAGATTTTTCTTTCATTTCGATTACGGCACGGTTTTCTTGTAAAATACTGTACTTCTCATTCTTTTGTTCTAAATCTTTGAATTTCTCATTTACAGCTTTTGCTGCATGAAAACGTGCCTCTGCTTCTTTTAATTGTTTCGTTTTGTCATTTTGTTCTAAGTGTAATTGCTCAACCTCTGCATTGTACCAAATTGTTTCTTGTTCTAATGCCTCTACTACTTGATGTGTATTTACATGCTCTTGCTCCACTAATGTCTCTAATAATGCTCCATCACGTATTGGTAATTTAAATACATTACGGAAATATAGCTCACGTTCTTTTTGTTTTTCTTGTAAGACGTCTTTCCATTGTTTACGCTTTTGATCTAATATCTCACGCATTAATTTATAACGATCTGTTTTAAAAATGCGGCGTAGTATTTCTTCTTTATTTTCCGTTTCAGATGTTAATAATTTTCGGAACTCTCCTTGCGGTAACATGACAATTTGGCTAAATTGATGTTTACTTAATCCAATTAAATCTTCAACTTTTTTATTTACATCCGTTACATGAAAACGATCGACACATGGAACTTTTTCCTCATCAATTACTTCATATAATTCGACTGCATGTCCTGTAATTGTTTTATTTCCTTGTTTTTTATGGCCCAGTTGTCGTTTAATTTCATAACTTTTTCCTTTTAATTGAAAAGTTAATTCCACACTTGTATAAACATCATCATCAGCAAATTGGCTACGAAGCATGTTTGTATCACTGCGCTCTTCTCCACTAGCCTCTCCATATAATACATAACAAATCGCATCAAAAATCGTTGTCTTTCCAGCTCCTGTATTTCCAGAAATAGCGAAAATACGATGCTCACCAAGATCTTTAAAATCGATTACTTCTTTCTGTTTATATGGACCAAACGCGGTCATTATAAGCTGAATCGGTCTCATCCTCGCTCACCTTCCCGTTCTTGCACTGTTTGCAAAACATCTAAAAATAGACGTTCTTTCTCTTCTGATAAATCTAGCCCTTTCATTTCTTTATAAAATGCTTTTAAAAGAGATAAATCATCCGTTTTATGTCTTGAAACAGTTACTTCATTTTCATCTGTGAACTCTCGTCTTTGAATAGATCTTTCAACATGCATTGCATTTGGGTATACAGAACGTATTTTTTCCATTGGCTGCAAGACAGGATTTTCATCTAATAATTTCACAAATACATAATCTTCACTCACTGGATGAAGCAATAAATCGTCTATTTTAGCTTCTACTGTACGCATTTTACGACGTGGTGTAAGTAAACGTTTTTCAATTGTTGTTTCACCTTTTTCATCCAGTTCCACAATATAATATCCTTTTTTATGCTTTTCTTCAGAAATAGAATATGCAAGTGGTGAACCTGAATAACGAATTGTCTCATTACGTACAAAATGCGCTTGATGTAAATGGCCAAGCGCCGTGTAATGAAACTTATCAAAATAATGGCTATTTACATATTCAGCACCACCAATTGAAAGTGGTCTTTCCGCATCACTCGTATTTTCCTCTGCCTCTCCTGAAGAAGTTACAAATGCATGTCCTACAAATATGTGTCTCGCTTCTTTATCCATCGTTTCAGAGAGTTCGTTCATAGAAATACGCATCGCATCATCATGAGAACGAACATCTTCATTTTTCAATATGTGTCTAACAATACTTGGATCTGCATACGGAACGAGATGGAAATGAACCTCTCCGTATTCATCATTTAAAACAACAGGATTGTATGGAAACTGGAATTGTCCAACAATATGTAATCCTTGTTTTTTCATTAAATTACTACCAAAATGTATGCGGTCCGGACTATCGTGGTTTCCTGCAACTGCAATTATTGGTGTTTGTAAATCAATAACTATCTTTTGTAATACATCATTTAATAAGTCTACTGCTTCTGTAGGTGGAATTGCTCGGTCATATAAATCTCCTGCAATAATTACAGCATCCGGTTTTTCCTCTTCAACAGCTTGTACAAACTGATCTAACACAATTTTTTGATCTTCAGTCATATATACACCATGAACAAGCTTACCTAAATGCCAATCCGCTGTATGAAAAAACTTCATATTACCCTTCTCCTTTTAGTTTACTGATTGTAGTGACACAAGCTGATAGTTTAGTGTAGTTTTTCCGTTCTCCCATTCTAACTTTTGGACAATTGCACTACCGATTCTTTCTTCGTTTGATTTATATAAAGGCAATATTTCTTGAATAGTAAATAGATGATAACCATCTAAAATTAATTGAAATAAATTATCTTCTATATGTAATCTTACTTCTTTTTCATTTGAAATAATTTTTGTATGCATCTCAAATTTCATGCTAGATACAACCCCTTTTTTCTAATCTCTACATTTTAATAGTATAGTGGTCATGCAAGATTGACAAGTAAATACACCGCGATGTACATACTTTTTTAATTATAAATATTTTATGTTTTTTTATATGAAATACGGTATGTGAAATTATTAATCTACAAAAATAAAAATGCCCTTTCAGGCATCCTTATTTTTGTAAGTACTCTTTCATAACGTAGTACAATAC
>NZ_JBFPJH010000292.1:0-4105 GCF_040838255.1 Bacillus sp. C30
GTTATTAATAGAATCCATCAAAAAAATTGATACCTTTTTCGGGGTGATAATAAATGGACATTAAAGATTTAACGTTTTTTTTCGAAGTTGCGAAAGAAGGAAATATATCTCATGCCGCTAAAAACTTAAACTATGTACAATCAGGTGTAACGATGCGTATAAAACAACTAGAAAACGAATTAGGCGTACCACTATTTTATCGAAACGGAAAAGGTGTTACTTTAACTTCTAACGGAGAAATTTTATTAACATATGCAAAACAAATCATCCACTTAATGGATCAATCCATTAAAGCTGTTCAAAGTAGCGGAACCCATCCAAAAGGCACGTTAAAAATCGGGTGTACAGAATCGACAACAGCCGTTCGTCTCCCGCCTATATTAACGACCTATTATGAAAAGTATCCAGAAGTTGAATTGATTCTAGAAACAAATACGACAGACCAATTAACTCAGCTCGTTTTAGAGCGAAAACTAGACGGGGCTCTTATCGCTGGAAATATTCAGCATACTGAACTTCATACACTTTCATTTCGAGAAGAAGAACTCGTTCTCATTAGCAAGACTCCTCTATCTTCCTTTAAAACAATAGAAGAACTGAATTTACTCGCTTTTAGTCAAGGTTGTTATTACAGAAAACTATTAGAAAACTGGCTTCAAGAAGAAGGGATTTCACCTAAAAGAATACTAGAGTTCGGAACAATTGAAGCAATACTTGCATGTGTAAAATCAGGTATGGGTACGGCTATTATGCTGAAATCTATTATTCCAGATTACGAACATGGTTTATCTTTAAATACATTACCAAATCACTTTAGAAAGGTTCCTACTACCTTTATTATTCGAAAAGATATTTTCCACTCAGCTGCCTTGCAAAAATTTATGGAGATGATCAACAATGCGTGAAAAAAAAATACGCGGAATGAACCGAAAAACAAAAACTCTTATAAAAAGAATTGAAGACTCTACTAAAGCATTTCCGTCTACTTTCTATAACGATGAATACTGGCATATGCCTTTACCAGGCTCTCAAGCTTTTATCGATTCTAGCACAACACCTAGGAAAGTAAAGCGATTGTGCATTCAAACCCTGTTAAATCAAGCGATTCAATTAATGAAAATGAAACCGAAACCGAACGATACAAATACATATCGAGTCGTTGTTATGATCAAAATAGCAAGCTTATGGAACTCACAAATCATCATATTTAAAAACGATGACTACTTTCAAAATTTTTTTCAATAGAGATAACGAATTTCAAAAATGGATTCCCCTCTCCAATGCTTCCGACTTCGGGCATGAATGGAAAATATCAATTTCTAACAGTGTCCAAACATTGCATTTCCAAGAGATAATCAAGGATGAAGATGGATTTTATGATGAAGGAAAACTTTTGTTTATAGGAGAGTTATCATAAAAGGGGAACTGTCAAATGAAAAACTTCCCTTTTTCCACTAAACAACATCGCCATATAATGAATTTAACATTTCACTATATAGGAGGTTTTCATATGGTAATCCCTAAATATCCTGAAGTCCCACATCTTACGAAAAAACAAATTGAAGAAATAACCGAAATCGCTTTCCTAAAAGAATCAACACCACAACAGTGTGATGTAATTTTCGTTTTCGGTGGTTTCCATCCTGGTAATTGGCAAGCTCCTTTACATGCTTATCAACAAGGTTTAGGTGCACAAATTATCGTCACAGGTGGTACTAGTTTACATGGAATGAAACATCCAAACTGGAATTATGGAGATTTATCAGAATCAGAAGTAATTGTTAACAAGTTAATTGAACACGGTGTACCGGAAGATGCTATCATTTTCGAGAAAAACTCTCTCCATTCTATCGCAAATGTAATTGAAGCTAAGAAGATCTTTGATTTTACAACAATTAATAGTTTACTATTTGTATGTAAAAGCTTAGGAGCAGGCCGGCAATATAGAGTATTAAAAAAACATTTACCAAAACATATAACTTGTATTCCATATACATTTGATACAAGTTTTGATGGTGATTTTATAATTAATAGATATAATTGGATGGAAAATGAGAAAAGTCGCTCTATGATTTTCGGCGAATACTTGAGAAATGTTTGCTGCGGCCGAAAAGGTGGAATTGAGCCTCCCGAGAAAGCAGTTGAAGGGTTAGAAAAATACGTATCATATTACCAACATCTTGCATAATATTTTTTCAACATATAAAATATCGGGAAGCCAATATAAAGGCTCCCCGAACATTCTAATGATGCATAAATAACACTAAAATTACTTTTCCTTTTTCATTCCCCCACATAGACGCCTACCATTGTACACATATTGTTTAACATATTAAGCCAACGCAACTGGCGGCAATAATTGCGGTCCTTTCCCGATGCGCGCCAATACCCAATCATCGTAATACCACATTTCTGTTTGGCGACGACTCATCATATAATCCCAGCGCACTTCTCGCTCAAATTCAATGATTTGTCCGTCACCACCAATTGTCACCCAGTTAAAACTTCCGTTATTATGCATCATCTTTATCCATAGAACAGGAAACTCCACAGTTTGTCCCCCGTCAACATAATGTCTAGTTTGTTTTTCTATACGAAGCAAAGTTAGGCCCTTTGCATATTGTCGATCAACCTTTTCCATTACATCCATCGCTATTTTCTCTGCCTCATCCTTATGAGGCAGTTTACTAGAGTAAACAGGCATCATGTTCGTATAACTCAACAAGTATTTACCATTTTGAGCAGTAATCGTTGTAATATGAGAACCACCGTAATTTAGTCGTTCTTCTGCTTGATAACGATGTATTTCAACATTTACACCATCACGCAATTCTTCATGCTCATGCACTAATTTTACATACTTCGGAATTGACAATAACATTGAAACTTCCTTACTACAGTTTTGAAAAGCATTTAATTGATTAGCCATTAAGCATCTCTCCCTTTACTCGTTTCGTTTTGAAATAATTCTTTCGGTACTTTCGAAAGAATTTCCGTAATCTCCCCAGCATAA
This sequence comes from Bacillus sp. C30, assembly GCF_040838255.1. Classification (NCBI taxonomy): domain Bacteria; kingdom Bacillati; phylum Bacillota; class Bacilli; order Caryophanales; family Bacillaceae; genus Bacillus; species Bacillus sp. C30. Next base: position 3,014 of record NZ_JBFPJH010000292.1, read on the forward strand.
TATACATATAATTCATGCATCGCTCGTGTACATGCTACATAAAATAAATTCCGTTCAGATTCTTTACTGTAAATATCACTTGAAGCATCAAATATAATAACAGCGTCGAACTCTATCCCTTTTGCTAAATAAGCAGGAATAATAACAACGCCTTCTCATAAGTCGTATTTTCTTTCTGCACAAGATGGTAGTCTAATTTATCCCCTATTAACTCCATAGCCTTCATACATTCTTCATTTGTTTTACAAATGACCGCAATTGATTTATGACCTTTCTCTTGCAAATCTCTTGCTTTATCAATGATACTTTCCACACGCTCTTGTTCATCATTCACTTTTATACATAACGGCTTCTTACCATCCCGATTAAAAGCTTCAATTTCTTTCCCGTTCGGAATGATATGTTTTGTAAGTTCAATAATAGGTTTTGCTGAGCGATAACTACGATTTAACTGAATGGTTTCTACTTTGCTATTTGCAAACAACGTTGAAATTATATTTGTTCCTCTATTACTAGCATGAGCGAAAATGTTTTGATTTACATCACCGAGCAACGTCCACTTTGCCTTCGGAAACAGTCGTTTCATAAACGCTAATTGAAATGGTGTATAATCTTGTACTTCATCAACAAATACAAATTTCACAAGATGGTTCGTTTTAAAACCTTCTATTAATTCTTTTAAAAATAAATAAGGAGCTACATCTTCATATGCTAATCGCTTTTCCTCTAAACACTTTACTGTTTGCTTACATATTTCTTCCCAACCATCCGGTGCGAAAACATCTTTCTGGATCGTTTCAAAGAACTGCTGAAATATTGCAGAATGATTTACAAAAGCTAAAGATTTCACCTTTCTTCGCAACGAACGGAAATGCTTTCTCACTACATATTTCGTTAACACTTCATGCTCTTTCTCGTAATAATCAAATTGATTATCCTTCTCTAACTTTTCATACAAACGATTATAATCTTCTTTATTTAAATATTGAATTTCCCGCTCTACCCATTCTTTTTTCGCTTCTTTCTTTTCAAAGCTATTTAATTTTTTACTAATCCATTCCGTTACAAGTTGCATTCGATTCGGTATTGAAA
>NZ_JBFPJH010000025.1:0-27563 GCF_040838255.1 Bacillus sp. C30
TAAAAGTGTACCTCCAAATGTTGATTTTCGTGTCTAACATTTGGGGTGCACTTCAATTCTTTCAGGATGCTCTTTTTGTTTTTATTTTTTATTTATTCGCAACTGATTACACGGAGAACAGTGAAATGGAATTTTGTCTAAACAATTAAAGTTTGTTTCACAAATTTGTTCTATCGTTGGAACAAATGGAATGACAACTATGTTACTATCTATTATTTGTGTAACAGGTGGCAATACTGTGCCTACTTGATGTTCGAAGCGAATACTCGCTTGATTAATATAATTTCCTGAACCACTTGGTGCACTCTGAACTGTTACTTGGAACGAAACTGTCCGTGCTTCACCTGGATTTAAACTTCCTATAAGAAACCCTGATACTGGGCTTACATTTGGCACTGGCGTATTATCAACAGTTACACTTCCAGGAACAAATCGAAAACTACTATCTAACATATCTTGAAAACGAATATTTTGTATCGCTGTATCCCCCGTATTCGTAATAACTGTCGTAAACGTAATAACATCGCCTATCGTTGCTGATTGAAGATCTGCCGTTTTTACGACTGTTGTTGAAACATTTTGAGGAATAAACGGGATAACAACTGTATTACTATCGCCTTCAACTACTACTGGCGGCTCATTAGGATTTACAGTTGCAAGCCCATTCGCTGTAGCTGTATTTGTAACTAAATTATTTATTTGCCCTCCTGTTATTACAACTTGGAAATTAATAATCGCTGCATCATTTGGCTGAAAATTACCTAAAGGGATACCAGTATTCGGATTGGCAAATGGAAAAGGTACATCATTTACTGTTACCGTGCCATTTATAAATAACGTATTTGGGTCAATGATGTCTGTTAAAATAATATTCGTCACAGGAACTGTACTATCATTTATAACAGCAATTCCGTAAGTGACAACATCTCCTACCATTGCTACTTCAAAATCCGCTCCTTTTGCAACAAATAAAATTGCAGTATTTACCGTTACAATAACTGTATTACTTGTGTCCATCACTGTAACTGGTGGCTCTCCTGGTACTAAAATATACTCTGCTAATGCCCCAGAAACGTTCACTACCGTACCACCATCAGGAAAACTTGTAATCGTAGCTTCATATGTTACAATCACCGTTTCACCGACTGGGATATCTGGTATCGTAAATCCAATCTGTGGATTTAACCCCGGCTGTGGTATTCCATTTATCGTTACACTATTTGGGACAAAATCAGCTTCCTGAGATAACACGTCTATAAATTGAACATTCATCGCATCAGCCGTACCAGTATTTAATATACGAACAGTATACGTTACCGTTTCTCCTACTCCAACAATTGGATGATCTACTTCTTTTAGCATATCTAAACTGCCTCTATTTACTGGTGTTACTGTCGTATTACTTAAATTCGTTATCGTAAATGGAGGTTCTCCTGGAATCAATTCAAAATCACCAGTTACACTCGCCGAATTCATAATACTATTAGAAGGCGGAATTGCGATTACAGTTACTTCGAACGTTATTAAAACGCCATCCCCTACTACAAGATCCGGTAATGAAAAGCCTACAAAAGGATCTAAACCTACTTGCGGAATCCCATTTATCTGTACACTCCCTGGAACGAATTCTAAACTAGGTGATGGAACGTCAATAAATTGCACATTTGTCGCTGTTACCGTTCCTGTATTTGTAACTTGCACACTATACGTTAACGTATCTCCTAATCGTGTCGCCTGTTTGTTGACAGTTTTTATAACATTGAATCGCCCTCTATTTACCCTTGTTATTGTCGTATTACTCGGCTCTGTTACTACAACTGGTGGTTCTCCTGGTACTAAAGTAAAACTTCCGGTTATATTTGCAATATTCGTTATTGTTCCTGAAGATGGAATATTTGTCACTGTTGCTTGGAACGTCACTATAGTCGTATTGCCAACAAGTATATCGCCAATTCCAAACCCAGTAATCGGATTCAAACCAGGTTGCGGAGTTCCATTTACCGTTACACTATTTGGGACAAATGACGCTCCTGCTGAAATCGTATCAATAAACTGAACATTGTTAGCTGTTACTGTTCCCGTATTCGTTATTTGCACTGTATACGTTAATACATCGCCAACGAGAGTCGCAGCCCTGTTCACCTGTTTTATAACATTAAATCGTCCTCTATTTACAGTTGTGAGTGTTGTATTGCTTGGTTGGTTTACTATAACTGGTGGTTCTCCTGGTACTAATATAAAGCTTCCAGTCACATTTGCCGTATTGGCAATCGTTCCGTTTGATGGCACACTGACGACGGTTACTTGGAAGGTTACTTCTACACTTTCACCTGGATTTATATCTGGAAGCGGGAATCCATTATTAGGATTGAATCCAGGTTGTAACACACCGTCTATCGTTACACTGTTCGGTATGAATGTTATAGAGGAAGGTAATACATCACTATATTGAACATTCGTCGCTGTCACTGTTCCCGTATTTTGAACTACTGTTGTATATGTGATTGTATCTCCTACTGCAACAACCGGCTCACTTACTGATTTTAAAACATTCAAACCAGATTCATTTATTTTCGTTAATGTCGTGCTACTTGTCGTTGTTTCAGTAATAGGCGGCTCTGTTTCACTTACAGCAAATGTAGCCGTAACATCCACAAAGTTAACAACTGTTCCACCTTGAGGTATGCTCGTTACCATCTCTTGGTATGTGACAAGTACAAAATCACCTACAGGTATATCTGGAACTGTAAAGCCTATGAACGGATCTAATCCAGGCTCTGGTATTCCGTTTATACTCACACTTCCTGGAACAAATGCTACACCACTCGTACTAGAATCAAGAAATTGAACATTTGTTGCCGGCACTGTTCCAAAATTAAAAATCAATACATCATACGTTAAAATTTCTCCTACAGTCGCTACTTCTTTATCTACTAGTTTTAACGGAAAAATAAACGCTATATTAATTGTCGTAACGACTAAATTTGTTAATATCGTTTCCGTAATCGATGGTTCCTGCGGATTTGGTTGTGAAGTAAATGTAACGTCTGCATCATTTAATATGACTTCATTATCTGGAATTTCTGTAATCGTCACTCGGAACGTTACCTCAATACTTCCACCATTAATTAATAATGGAGTAACTGTAAATCCTATTTCTGGATTTAAACCAAGTTGCTGCACCCCACCTATCGTTACACTATCTTCTACAAATGTCGTTCCTTCTGGTATGACATCTTGGAAGAACACATCTGTAACAGGTATAATTCCTACGTTTGAAATTAGCACGGTATACGTTAATACATCCCCAACCGCTCCAGTTGCAACGTCAACTGTTTTGGTTGCTGTTACTTCACCAGGAGGAGGTAACGGTATCGTAACTACTGTCGTATTACTTGAATTTGTCGTTGTTACAGGGGCTGTAAAGGATTTAATAAAAAAGTGGCTGTAGCAGCTGCCGTGTTTAGTACGGCTCCACGCGTGGATGGCGCAACTACTGTTACTTGGAACGTTACAGTCAATGATGTGCCAGCAGCTATATTAGGAAGCGTAAAACCTATATTTGGATCAAATCCAGGTTGAGGAGTTCCATTTATCGTTACACTATTTGCTACAAATGTTGTTTCTGGAGCAATTGGATCAATGAAAGAGACATTCGTTGCTGTTACCGTTCCATTATTTCTAATGACAACAGAATACGTGTAAATTTCTCCAAGTGCCGCTTGTTGTACAGATGAAGATTTTTGTATATTTAACTGTGCTGTGTTTACTTGCGTCACGACGAAATTGCTATTCGTAACAGTCGTTATTGGAGGATTAGCTGGATTTATAAGAAAACTTGCAGTAACGTTTGATTGGTTTCTAATATTTCCACCACTCGGGACACTCGTCACTATAACTTGAAACGTAACTGTAACGGTTTGCCCAACTGGAATATTCGGAACTGGAAAACCTACCACAGGGTCTGCACCTTGCTGAACAACTCCATTTATCGTGACACTATTCGCTACAAACGCAGTTCCAACAGGAATCGGATCTTGAAAAATAATATTTGTTGCAGGAACAGTTCCTGTATTTTGAATAAGAATCGTATACGTTAACGTATCTCCTACACCTGCTTGCGGTGTGTTTACACTCTTTATTACATTAATTGATCCTACATTCACTCACGTCACAACAATATTACTAATTGTTACAATTGTAATTGGTGGCTGCAAAGGACTTACTTGAAAATCAGCAGTCACATTTGCATTATTCGGAAGAACTCTATTTGGTGGTACACTCGTGATTGTCACCTGAAAAGCAGCTGTTACCATCCCTCCTACTGGAATATTGGCAAGCGGAAATCCAGTCGTTGGGTTTAAACCTGGCTGAGGTGTTCCGTTTATTGTTATACTATTTGCTACAAACGTTGTTCCAGAAGAATAGGATCGAGGAATGATACATTTGTTGCTGCTACTGTTCCACTATTTTGTATAAGAACTGTATACGTTAACGTATCTCCTACACCTGCTTCAGTAGCGCTTACACTTTTCATTACATTTAACCCTGAAGAATTCACGACTGTCATAACAGTATTACTTGGTACTGTTACAGTAATCGGTGGCTCTGTTGGATTTACAAGGAAATCTCCAGTTACATTCGCATTATTTACGACATTATTTCCTTGGGGAATTTCATCAATTAATACTTCAAACGTAACAATTACACTCGCGCCAGTAGGCAAATTATTTAATGGGAATCCAAGTTCTGGATCTGCCCCTTCTTGTAAAACACCATTAACAAATACACTGTTTTCAATAAATAATGTCCCTTGTGGAATTGAATCTTGGAAAAATACATTTGTAGCTGGTACACTACCTGCATTTATGACTTCGATTGTATATACTAAAACATCCCCTACCGTTGCAACATCCGTATTCACTGCTTTCACAACTTCAAAATTCCCTGATTGTACAGTTGTATTCACAATGTTACTAGGAACATTGATTGTTACTGGCGGTTCGTTCGGATTCACTTGAAAACTTGCTGTTACATTTGCTTGATTTAAAATATCTTCATTTTCTGGATCCTGTACAATTAATACGTCAAATGTGACTACAACGGTTTGAGCCGCAGGAATATTTGGAAGAGAAAATCCTGTATTCGGATTCAATCCACTTTGCGGTACTCCATTAATCGTTACAGTATTTGCAACAAATGAAACAGCGGAAGAAATAGTGTCTTGGAAAAACACATTTGTTAACGGAACGTTTCCTGTATTTTGGACGGCAATCGTGTATGTTAAAGTGTCCCCTACTGCCGCTTGCGTTGTATTCACTTCCTTTATTACATTTAAACCACCTGTATTAACTTGTGTTACAACTGTATTCGTTTGTCTATTAATCGTTACTGGCGGCTGATTCGGAATAACGACGAAATTAGCCGATACATTTCCACGATTCGCAATCGTCCCTCCTGATGGCGTAGATGTGACTCGTACTTGAAAAGTCACTGTCCTACTTCCACCTGGAGATATATTCGCTACTGTAAACCCAGTCGCAGGATTTGCTCCAGGCTGTGAAACCCCATCTACAGTCACACTATTTGGAATAAAAGTCGTTCCAGTTGGGATCGGATCTTGAAAAATAACATTTGTCGCAAGTACATTTCCTGTATTTTCAATTGTAACGGTGTACGTAAGAACGTCATTAACTGTCGCAAAAGCTCTATCCACTGTTTTTCTCGTTCTTATATCAGCTATATTAATAGTAGTAAATACAGTATTACTTGTCGCTTGACCTGAAATTGGTTGTTGGCCAGGCACTGGAGTAAAGTTAAATGTTACACTTGCACGGTTCGGAATTGGATTTACAAGAGGATTAGATGTTACTCGAACTTGAAAGCGCACTACAGTCGTTTGTGAAGCATTAATACTTCCAAGATTAATACTACTTGATGGATTCGCTCCTGGACGTGCTACTCCATTTACCGTAACACTATTTGCGACAAATGTTGTTCCTGCAGGGATACTATCAACAAAAATAACATTGTTTGCAGCAACATTCCCATTATTCGTGACATTAACTGTGTACGTTAATACGTCATTAAGCGTTGCCGTCTGTAGGTCTACAGATTTTTGCATACTTATAGTTGCTTGATTCACTGTCGTTTGTACTGTATTTGAAGAAGACGTACTTGTAATAGGGGGACTACCGACAAAAGGACAGAATTGATATGACACCATTGCACGATTTAGAATAGGGTTTGGGTTCGGGAACGATGTTATTCGAACTTGAAATGTAACAATTCTTTGCGTGTTATTTGGGATTGTACCTAAATTAATTCCATTCGCTGGATTCGCACTCGGTTGTGTTACTCCACCTACCGTTACACTACCTGCTACAAATGTCGTTCCGTTCGGAATACTATCTTGTAATACAACGTTTTCTGCACTTCCTGTTCCTGTGTTCGGGACCGTAATCGTATAGGTGAGAGTATCCCCTACCCCTGCAACTGTTCTATTAACCGATTTAACAGGATTAATGATTGGACCTGTCGCATCAATTTGAACACCAAAACCAGCTGCAGCGTATCCATCTCCATTTGTGACAAAGCGAACAGTTGCTGACGTCTGATTGTTTACTAAAGAAGATGAGGCGTCTACATTCGTAATATCCCACCCTTGTCTTCGGACCGCTAAAGCGATTCCTAACGGCTGATTCAAATCTCCAAATGTGCCGCTCGTATCTAGATTGCCACTATCATTACAAATTTGTGATTGAAAGAAATTATTCGCGGGGTTTCTCGGTCCGAATAATGCGACTGTAGCATTTGCATTCGGTCCAAAACGAAGCTGATCTCCAACAATGTTAGAATCACCTTCTTGAGCAGTTACGAGCACTCTTCCTGTAACAGCTCCTGTTGCTGGAGTAGCAAATCCTGAAATAGTAGCATCAACTGGCGGGGATGAAGCATCGATAATTTCTTGACCTGCATATACTGACAAATTCCGAAGTGGTAAACTTGCATTTTGATAAACTACCTCAAGCGTCCAGCCAGCTGAACGACTGATTGTTGGATCAGCTGAAGTTCTTGCAGCTGGCACGGCACCTGTTGTATATGTGCCTGCCCCACCTGCACTTACAAGATTCGTTACATTAGCAGAGCGAGCATAATAAAACTGGTTTCCTACCGAACCTTGCTGCGCGGTAGCAGGGTCTGGCGTAACTGAAAATATTCCTGCTGGTGTTGTAAATGTAATATTATCATTTAAAAATGGTAATACATCTTCCGTATCAGTCCGGAAAGTACCAGCCCAAACCAACTCTGCATACAAAATACTACTCCCTGCCGGAAGGTTTAAAATTGCACTTGAAGAATTCAATTGCCAGTCATCCGTTGTTCCTGCTGGGAATCCTGGTACTTATAACGACGTATTTACTGTCGTAAATACAGCAAGTGTACCAAAAATATTACCTGGCGCAGGCGATGTAGGACTATATTCCCAGTGAACGTGACGGCACCAGTTACTGTTGTTGTAAAGCGATTCAAAAAAGGCACGTAATCATCTCATTTCATTTATAGTAAAAAGTGCTCTATACTATAAAATGTAGACAAACTATAGAGTGTACGTTGTCCAAAAAAATTCCGCACATACGAGAGGAGTTTATAAAACTATGCGCTACGTTATCGTAACAGGAACTTCACAAGGTTTAGGTGAGGCAATCGCCGCACAATTGTTAGAAGAAAACACAACCATCATCTCTATTTCTAGAAGAGAAAATAAAGAGCTTACTAAACTCGCAGAGCAAAAAAACAGTACTTGTATTTTCCATTCCGTAGATCTTCAAGATGTACATAATTTAGAAACTCGTTTTAGCGAAGTCGTTTCATCTATAGAAGAAGACAAAGTTTCATCTATTCATTTAATTAATAATGCAGGCACAGTCGCACCAATGATGCCAATTGAAAAAGCAGAAAGCGAACAATTCATTACGAACGTTCACATTAATTTACTTGCACCTATGATTCTTACATCTACTTTCATGAAACATACGAAAAACTGGAAAATAGATAAACGAGTTATAAATATTTCGTCTGGAGCAGGGAAAAACCCTTATTTTGGATGGGGCGCTTATTGTACAACGAAAGCCGGTGTAAATATGTTTACGCAGTGCGTAGCTACTGAAGAAGTAGAAAAAGAATACCCTGTAAAAATCGTTTCTTTTGCACCAGGTGTTGTTGATACAAATATGCAAACACAAATTCGTGAAACAAATAAAGAAGACTTCACAAATTTAGACCGCTTCATCTCATTAAAAGAAGAAGGAAAGCTATTATCACCTGAATATGTTGCGAAAGCTATTCGTAACTTACTAGAAACGGAGGACTTCCCGCAAGGTGAGGTTATTCGAATTGATGAAAGGTAAAAAAGCACGCTCATAGCGTGCCTTTTTACCTTTCAATAAATATAAGTACAGACTCCATCATCTTCTCATAACCAATCTCTTGATAAATTTTATTTGATGTTGGATTTGCCAGGTCCGTATATAATGTCGTTGTTTTGTAGCCTTCATCTAACATACGTTGACTAAGTGCAGCGACACAACTAGATGCGTACCCTTTTTTCCGAGCTTCTTTCGGTGTATATACGAAATTAACTGTTATATTGTTTGTAGTCGGTCTCGTTTTTGCAGCTACAGAAACAATCTTCCCGTCTACTTCTAAACCAAATAGACGATGATTAGTAATTAATATATGAGCAGTTTGTTTCGCTTCTTCTTTCGTAGTAGGAAGCTTCACATCTTCGCAAAATTGATATATCCACTGCTCTATTAATGTTAGCTCATCACTACTTACTTCTCGAAAGATTCCATCTCCGTTCCACTTTTTCTTTACTTGTTTTAATTCATATATACCTTGCTCCATTGCAACATTAGTTTTCTTATTCTCTAACACTGCAATCTCTTCCGCTAATTTCTGTACGATTTTTTTATTACCAATCAATCCAGGAATATGTGGATATACTTTCGTTAACTCTTTTGCAAGTTCCTTAATAGCTACTGCCGAAATCTCAGACGTAGCAACAATTATTTGTTTCTTTTCTTCTGTTTGAAGAAATACAGCTGCAATTTCTTCCTCTTGTTTTGCTACTCCTATAAATATCGGTTCTTGGACCATTTGTAATACACCTAATATGAGATTATTTTCCTGCTCATTCTTCTCTAAAAATGGTGTAACCTCTTCTGTAAAATTAAGAATCTCTTCATATACATGTAATTGAATCATCGACAATCTCTTCCCTCGATTTATATTTAAATTAAGTATTGGCGATTAATTCATCAAATCCTTCTTTTACGATTCAATAATGTTCGAAGCTAACGTATTCAAATCATTTTCAGCTTGTAAAATTCTTTGTTTTTCCTTTTCAAATACCTCTTCTTCTTTTTGAAATGACTCTTTTCGATTTTTAATCATACGCTCCATCTCTTTTTTACTCGGTCCACCATATACATTTCTTTTTTGAATAAAAGCTTCTGGTGATATAATTTCTTTCCACTCTTCTTCTAATAAATTTACTTTCAAATTTTCTTGTAAGTATACATTTATGTCTTTGAAATTTAATTCATGTAACTCCTTTTTCTGCTCCAATGACATATTCGCAATCGCACTTGCTGCATGATGTGCATGCCGAAATGGTATTTCATAGTTTTTTGTTAAAACATCTGCGAAATCTGTAATCGTAATCGCGTGTTTATATGAACGACTTTTTAACGTTTCCTCTTCTACTTTCATCGTTCGAATAACTGCGTTCATCATACAAAAAACACGAATCGCCTTTTCGATTCCTTTATATAAATACGGCTGCAAGTCATCCTCCGTATCGACAATATCGCCAAATGGTGTATTATGAATCATTTGAAATACAGTAAACGCTTCCCCTAAAGCACTACTCGTAATAGCACGGGCATGTTCTATTGAAACAGGATTTCGTTTTTGCGGCATAATACTACTTATTTGCACATATGGCTTCGCTACAGTAATCCCATCATATTCTTTCGTCGCTAATAGTAAAAAATCATGAATCCATCTACTCGTATTCGTCATAATAACCATTAGTAACGAGCTAACTTCTAATAAATAATCTGCTCCAGCAACAGCATCATATGAGTTCTCAATTACATTTGTAAACCCAAGTAACTGTGCCACTCGTTTTCTCTTAATTGGGAAGCTTGTTGTAGAAAGGGCAGCTGCCCCCATTGGAGAATGATTTAAAAGATGATACGCTTTTTTCATTCTTTCTAAATCTCGTTGCATCGTATCATAAATTGCCAAAATATAATGACCAAATGTTGTCGGCTGCGCCGGTTGTGTATGTGTATACGCGGGCATAATTGTTTCCATATGTTCACCGGCGAGCTCCAGCATACTTTCTTGCAGCAATAAATGATGTTCCATTAACCGCAATACAAATTGCCGTAAACTCATGCGATACATCGTTACACCCATATCATTTCTACTTCTACCGATATGCATATTACTTACAAATTCACACTTTGCTTCTTGAGAAAGCAAATGTTCAACTAAGAAAAAAAGATCTTCATGTTGCTCTGTATATAGCAACTTCTCCTTTGGAATCCCCTCTACTTTTTTAAGTGCGATTAATATAACTTTCGCTTCTTCTCTTTTCATTAACTTCTCTTCAGTTAACATAGTAATATGTGCCCTATGCACTTGAAACATATCTTTTAATAAATAATTACGCTAAAAATTAAATACGTGCTGTAATACACAATCTACATATGTTTTCCCAGGGAAATCAGCGCCTTCATTCTTAATAAACTCTTCTTTACTCTGTTTCATCACCTTTTCCCCTTTCGCCTAAGTGTTACTACCCATCATACCCAAGGATGGTGAAAAAGTGTTTGTACATAAAAATAAAAGTCGCATCATACTTATCACTTTGCAACACTTGAAAGTGTAGATTTGCTAAATGTTTACGTATTTCAGCACTGTCATCCTCATTTAAATTATTTGCCAAGAAAACAATTTCTGTACAGTTTCCGCGTTTATCCATTGCATAAACTGCTTTTGTTACCGTCCATGGTGTATAACCATTCTTTTGTCCAGCATGCCTGAATGTTTTACGATATTTCTTTGCGCTCATATCTGTTTCAACGATATTCGCCCACACTTTTTCTTCCGCTTCTGTAAGACCACCTTGATGATTTGCCTTTTGAAGCAGTACCATATAATCGTTAGCGGAAGCAGCCGGCAATCTATCCGACCAAATTTTGTCGTAACGTTCCTCTAAATACAGAGGAATTTCCTTCTGTAATAATGGTCCCTTCTTTTTTAAGCGTTCATGAATAATCATAGCATATTCACGATATTGCTCTTGAGACATTTCTTTTAACTTTTTCTCTATTTTATATTTTGGAACATGTAATTCTTTATGCAAATATCCCGGAATGTATAAAGATGAAACAATCGGAAATAGCGGTTGATGTGCAGGAAGTGCTAAACTTTGTAAATTCCGATTAATATTGTCTAATCCTAATACCTCCATTAAATATTCAGTATTTGCATTAGAACTAAACTTAACCATTCCTTTTGTAACTTCTTCTAAAGAAACCGCTCCTTCAGTTATCTTTTCTTTTTTTTGCAAATAATTTTGCCATCTATCTTGTGCACCACCATCTGTACCCGGCACATAATAACGATTCACATCATTAATTGAAACGAAACTAGACGGATCGATTTTCCCCTCTGTAACTTGTTTCGTATATTCAAGCGCCACAATTAACTTCATCGTACTAGCAACTGGCAATACAACATCCGGATTTACAGAATACACGACTTTATCATTTCTTTTTATTAAAAGTGCACTATTCTTTTCATCTTTATGTTCTTCAATAAAGGATGCTATGTACTGCGCATCATCATTATTTGAACTCCACACTTTTTTCACTAAAAAGTTACCTGATATCAGCAAAACAAAAATACCCACAATCACTGCGCATACTATAGTTTTTTTCAAGTAAAATTCCTCTCCTATTGTGTAACTCTTCTCTATTTATCTCTTAAAAACAAAATAATGGAGATGATTATTTAAACAATCATCTCCATTATTTTAACTTGTATGCTACTATTATGTCTACGTCATAATTTTCACAAAATCCTCTAGAAACTTTTTATAATGTAAAGACCAGCCAATTTTAACCCAATTTTTCAACGCTTTTGCTTCAGGTTGCGGGCGAAAATCAGCGATACTTTCCCCTTTCGCAACTCCAACCATATCTACATCAACACGACGATACACGTAATCTAAAAGAGATGGATTTGCCGCTACCATCATCGTTACTACATCATGCACTGGGCTCCCTGTTATTTTAGGATTCAGATTTTTATAAGCTTTATAATAATAATCGAAAATCGGTTCTATTAATTTCTTGAAATTCGTTTTAGAATGTTTCGTAATGTATTTCACCATCTCCGGTGTAATAATCGCTTCTGATGTAACGTTAAGCGGTATTAATGTCACATTTTTTGCATTTTGCATAACTAATTGTGATGCAATTGGGTCACCATGAAAATTGGCTTCCGCGACTGGTGTAACATTTCCGGGCATTAAAAAAGCTCCGCCCATTATATAATATTCTTTCACATACTTCATCATTGGTTTTTCTAAAATAAATGCCGTCGCTAATGTTGTTGATCTGCCGGCATCAACAATGATTAGTTCTCCTTTATATTTTGCAATGATATCGAAAAATGCACAAAAAGGTTTAATATTGGGAGAAAAAGTTTTAGGAGGCTTAATAGGTCCCAAACCGTCTACCCCATGAATTTCCGGATAATATGTTACAAACTCCCCAGATAAAGGAATTTTCGCTCCATTAATAACAGGTATATCTTCCCGGCCCGCCATTTGCAATAAATACGCCGCATTACTCGTCGCCTTTTCCTGCGTTACATTCCCATATCCTGTTACTACTCCAACAATATCAATATCAGGATGCAATAATCCATACATAATTGCTAAAGAGTCATCAATTCCTGGGTCTCCTAAAAATAATATTTTTTTCATAGACCTCAACTCCATCCCATCAATTGTTATTACTTTATGAATACATGACGGAATACAGAATGAAAAAGATAAATTTTGTATAAACAAAAAACGTAGGAACTTCATATTAGAAGTTCCTACGTTTTTCTATATTTTTATGCTACTTTTTTCATCGTAACCATACTACCAATTATATAAGAGATAAATGCAAAGCAAATCGGGAAAACAACTGTATGTATACCAAATGGATTAGGGTAGAAAAGGTGAATAAACATATAGGAACCTACTCCAACTAAAATAGATGCGAGAGCTCCAGTTGCATTTCCTTTTTTCCAATATAAACCTAACACAATCGGCCAAATGAACGCTGCTTCTAAACCACCGAAAGAAAATAAATTTAACCAAATTAAAAAGTCTGGTGGCTTAATAGCGGCAGCATATACGAGTAATCCTACGATACCAGTAATCAATAGGCTGCCTTTCTTTATCGTACTATCCGCGGCATCTTTATTTATGTAGTTCACATATATATCTTTAATAATTGACGAACTTACAAGTAATAATAATGAGTTCACAGTAGACATTATCGCTGCCATTGGTGCAGCTAAGAAAACTCCAGCTAACCAAGGTGGCAACACTTCCATCGCGAGTAGCGGCATTACTTTATCTGGTACCGTTATGCCTGGAAGGACTACTCTTGCAAACACACCTGTTAAATGCATACCAATCATAATCGTACCGACGACAACCGTTCCAATGATTAATGCTTGGTGCATAGCTTTTGAATTTTTATAAGACATAGCACGCACACTAATTTGCGGTAATCCAACGACACCAATCCCAATTAAAATCCAAAATGATGTGACATATGATTTCGTTAAACTTCCATCCGCTCCGAACGGTGTTATTAAATTCGGATTAATTTGAATAAGTTCCTGCATAATCTTTTCAACTCCGCCACCAGCAATGACAGTAGCAATTAAAATGATTGTTGTTCCGACTAACATAATGATTCCTAATAACGTATCTGATAAAGCAACTGCACGAAATCCACCAATTAACACATACACAAGTACAGAAAATGTAAATAAAAATAGTGCCGTTGTGTAGGAAAGTCCTGTTAGCGACTCAATTAATCGTCCTCCGCCAACCCACTGGGCTACTGTTGCTGAGAACAAAAAGATTATAATACATAACGCAGAAAGAACAACTACCGCTTTATTATTGTATCTGCCCTTTAAATAATCAATAAGCGTAATTGCTTCCATCTTTCTAGCGATAATAGCAAACTTTTTACCAATAACCGTTAAAACGATATATCCTGTTACAACTTGAATCGCTGATAACAGCACCCATCCAAGACCCATATTGTAAGCAATACCAGGCCCGCCGATAAAGCTACTTGCACTACCGTACGTAGCAATCATCGTCATAGCTAATAATAAGCCACCAAGTTCACGCCCACCAAGAAAATATTCTTGTAAAAATTTATTATTAGCGGTTGCTTGTACACGTCTTGATGCATATACACCAATTAAAAACACAACGATAAAAGAAATTATCATTGGGATTATTACATACCAATTCATCTATCATTCCTCACTTTTTTCTTCCTCATCGAGTGAAATATCTTGAAATAAAAAACGAACAACTAAAATAAGCAAAATAACCATTACGATAAATCCAACGATACAGCTATAAAAAAACCATGCTGGAAAACCTAATACATATGTATATTCACTCGGATCCTTACTTCCAAGCCCATAAGCAAATCCATACCATATTATAAAATTAATAATAGCTAATCCAAGACCAATTAACGCTTCTCTATGGGCAACTCGAAAGCGCGGATCATCATGATAATTCTTCATTTTCCCCCTCCTCTCACGATGTATAATTGTACCACTGTTTTTCTAGTTTTTCCTACTAGAAAACAAAAACGCGCAGGATTTTTTGTAATTATATAGAATACAATGTTTCATTACATATTTTTTACAATTGTAACGAAAATGAAATTTGAATTTTCAGCATTTTTTATTTATGATTTTAAGTAGAGGCTTTTCATCTAGTTCCCACATCCTTGATTTCGGAATAAACGCCGTCTCGTACTGCGTTTAAATTATATTTTCAAGGGGGTTATACAATGAGTCAACTAGCTGTAAATCTTCATGAAAAGGTAGAGAAATTTCTTCAAGGCACAAAGAAACTATATGTGAACGGAGCGTTCATTGAAAGCGCTTCCGGAAAAACATTTAAAACTCCTAACCCAGCAACTGGTGAAACACTCGCTATCGTTGCTGAAGCTGGTCGCGAAGACATTCATAAAGCTGTGGTAGCTGCTCGAATGGCTTTCGATGAAGGTCCTTGGTCACGCATGAGCACTGCTGAACGCAGCCGTCTTATGTACAAGCTCGCTGATTTAATGGAAGAGCATAAAGAAGAGCTCGCACAGCTCGAAACGTTAGATAACGGAAAGCCAATCCGTGAAACAATGGCGGCAGACATCCCACTTGCAATTGAGCATATGCGCTATTATGCTGGCTGGGCGACGAAAATTGTTGGTCAAACAATTCCTGTTTCCGGTGATTACTTTAACTATACACGCCATGAGGCTGTTGGTGTCGTCGGTCAAATTATCCCTTGGAACTTCCCACTTCTTATGGCAATGTGGAAAATGGGAGCTGCGCTTGCTACAGGATGTACAATCGTTTTAAAACCTGCAGAACAAACTCCACTATCCGCTCTATACTTAGCTGAATTAATTGAAGAAGCTGGATTCCCGAAAGGTGTTATTAATATCGTTCCTGGATTCGGTGAATCAGCTGGACAAGCACTTGTTAATCATCCACTCGTTGATAAAATTGCATTTACTGGTTCTACTCCAGTCGGTAAACAAATTATGCGACAAGCATCTGAATCATTGAAACGTGTTACTTTAGAGCTTGGCGGTAAATCACCGAACATTATTTTACCAGACGCCGACTTATCTCGCGCGATTCCTGGTGCACTTTCTGGTGTTATGTTTAACCAAGGACAAGTATGCTCTGCTGGATCACGCTTATTTATTCCAAAGAAAATGTATGATAATGTCATGGCTGATCTCGTCCTCTATTCTAAAAAACTAAATCAAGGTGTCGGTCTTAACCCTGAAACAACAATCGGTCCTCTCGTTTCCGAAGAACAACAAAAACGTGTAATGAGCTACATTGAAAAAGGGATTGAAGAAGGCGCTGAAGTACTTTGCGGAGGAAGTAATCCATTCGATCAAGGCTACTTCGTTTCTCCTACAGTATTCGCTGACGTAAATGACGAAATGACGATCGCAAAAGAAGAAATTTTCGGTCCAGTTATTTCTGCAATACCTTTTAACGATATTGATGAAGTAATTGAACGTGCAAATAAATCACAATTCGGCTTAGCGGCTGGTGTGTGGACAGAAAATGTTAAAACAGCACACTATGTTGCAAGTAAAGTACGTGCTGGTACTGTATGGGTAAACTGTTATAACGTCTTTGATGCAGCATCTCCATTTGGAGGATTTAAACAATCCGGTCTTGGCCGCGAAATGGGATCTTACGCGCTGAACAACTATACAGAAGTGAAGAGCGTTTGGATTAACTTAAATTAACGAGAAAGAACCTGACCTACTCGGTCAGGTTCTTTTCATTATGTATTCATTTACACTTGCAACCCACCGCTCACATTTAATACCTCTCCTGTAATGTAAGACGCATACTCTGATGCTAAAAAGGCAGCTGCGTTTGCAATATCTTCCGGCGTTCCGATTCTTCCAACTGGAATCGCTCCAACCATTTTCTCTTTTACTTTATCCGGTATTGTTTTTGTCATATCAGTATCCATAAACCCTGGACAAATCGCATTACACGTAATACCAAAACTTCCAACCTCTTTCGCTGCTGTTTTTGTTAAGCCTACAACCCCTGCTTTTGTAGCCGCATAATTTGCTTGTCCAATATTTCCTTCCCTACTAATAGAAGAAATATTAATAATCCGTCCATACTGTTGTTGTCTCATATAAAGAAGCGCTGGCTGCATACAATAAAAAACGCCAGTTAAGTTCACTTGTAATACTTGTTCCCAAGCAGACTTCTCCATCTTATGTAACATTGCATCTTTTGTAATCCCAGCGTTATTCACTAAAATATGTAATGTACCAAATTTTTGCACCGCATATTCAATTAACGACTTCGCTTCATTTTGATTACTCACATCACATCGATATAAACTCACATCATACCCTTCATCTGATAATTCACGTATCGTTTCTTGTAGCTTCTCTTCATTTACATCACTAATTAATACTTTGGCCCCTAGTTTTGCAAAAACTCGTGCGATTTCTTTTCCAATTCCCTGTGCAGCACCCGTTACAACAGCTGTTTTCCCATTCAACAATTCCATCTCTATCCCCCATTTCTATTAGTTATATTGTATATTTCGGCTCTATGCTTTCCAAATCCTCTTTGTATAAAAAAGTCTATTTGTGTCAAACTAACTTTGCAACGCCGCATAAAACACAAGGAGATTGTGTCGAATGAAAAAAAAGAATGTAAATCGAAACAAAGCTGCCGATGGCAT
The DNA here is from genome assembly GCF_040838255.1 of Bacillus sp. C30. Taxonomy (NCBI): domain Bacteria; kingdom Bacillati; phylum Bacillota; class Bacilli; order Caryophanales; family Bacillaceae; genus Bacillus; species Bacillus sp. C30. The sequence goes on from NZ_JBFPJH010000025.1 coordinate 17,648, forward strand.
TGATGTTGAGTTCGCTCGCGAACTCGCTGACCACAATGACTTAGAAGCAAACGCACGTGCAAATGCCGCTGATGCACGTCAAAAACGCCAATCAACAGAAAAATAAGGAACTGCAACGTTCCTTATTCTTTTCAACAGGGACCTACTACCCATCAAAATAAACCGAGAGTATCTCTCCTCTCGGTTTATTTTCTATATTTCTTTACGTAGTGCGCTAAAGCAAGTAACGGATATATATGTCCATAACTATGATAGCGAATATAAAAGCCCCCCGGTAACCCTGTACCAGTAGGATATTTTTCATTCATAGTAGACTGCGCGAGCAAATATGAAATTCCTTTTCGAATAATCGGTGTTTCTTGATCGTAGTAAGAAATGAGTGCATCAAGTGCCCACGCTGTTTGTGACGGCGTACTAAAGGGTAAAGAAATAAATTTTTTCTCTACACTACTTTGACAGGATTCTCCCCACCCTCCGTCTTCATGCTGCAAATGTTCGAGCCATGAAGCTGCTTTTTTCAACGACGGATGAGTAGAAGGCACTCCTAATGCACGTAAGCCTGTCATCGTTGCCCATGTCCCATATATATAACATATCCCCCATTTTCCATACCATGATCCATTCTGTTCCTGTACATCCATTAACCATTTGATAGCTTTCTTTTTTTGCTCTTCAAGCAATTCATTCGGTGCATACGTTCCGAATAATTCTAACACCCTACCTGTAATATCTGGTGTGGACGGATCGGTTATCATATCACTCGCATTTTCAATCGGCAAATTCGATAGTAACTTGCTCGTTACCCCTCGTTCAAAAGCTCCCCAGCCTCCATCATTGTTTTGCAATCCTTTTACCCATTCCACACCTCTTCCCCACGCATCATCTACTCTATCATTCCCTCTACTTCGCGCTAACGCTCTAAGGGCAGCTGTAGTATCGTCTATATCAGGGATCGTCGTATTAACATCTGAAAATCCCCAACCGCCAGCTACAAGTGATGATGCATGTACGCTCCAATCTACCTTTTTAGTTTGTTGTTTTTGCAATAAATACTCCGTCGCCCTTTGAATCATCTTATTTTCATTTGTAACTTTAGCTTCTTGCAATGAATAGCTAAGTAAAGCGGTATCCCATACGGTAGAAGGAGAATTTTGCAAATGACTTCCTCTGTCCATCTTCCATATATAAGATTTTAATCCTGTCACAGCTTTCTCAATAATTGGAGACTGAATAGAGTGCCCTAATGCAAGCAAAGCATAAATCATATAAAACGTAGCACTGGCGTAACTATATAATGTTCCATTTTCATCTATACGCTCCTTCATAAAGCGCTCTACTTCTTCGTATCCTTTATGATGTAACGATAATGGATAAGATATTACCTTTTTCACATCACCTAACAACGATTGAAACAGCGGAGACCGCTCCTCTCGAAACCATTGCCCACCCCCGCCTGCAATATGATTTAAATTTGGCAATAACTTTTTCTCTACACGGAATCTCTTATTCATACAAATCATCATCGGAATTAAATGTATACGCGCTGAGCTGCTTAGCCCAAATATACTGAGGGGGGAGTCATCTTGTAAAAATAAGATTGGCGTTGGAAAGTGAAAAAGCGCAGGAAATTCATATTCTCCATGAATCGCTAATAAAAATTTCGTCATAAAATGAGCACGAGAAACTCCCCCGTGTTCCTTAATAAACATTTCAGCTCGCCTCATATTCATATCTTCTTTCGAATATTTTTCCGTAGCAAGTAAAGCAGCATATGCTTGAATCGTCGCGGATAAATTCCCTCCCTTTTCATCTTCGTATAATTTCCAAGTCCCTTCATTTGTTTGAAGAGATGCTAACCTTTTCACAAATGGTTCTATTTCGTCATTTCGCCCTAATAATTTGAGTAAAAAAATCATGTGACAATCCGTTAGCAAAGCTCCTTCAAAACAAAATTGCCACGCTCCGTCTTGCCTTTGCATCGTTTGAAGTGCAGTCGTTCTCCGCTCTATCTCCTCATGCACTTTGTCATATAGTAGCACACCGCTCACCCACCCTTTCTAAGTCCGTATACGATATTCGAAAACTCATCTAAATATGTATGAAAACAAAGAAAAGCAGAACGTGTATTACACACATTCTGCTTACAAACAATACCCAACCCCGACAACAATTCCTAATAGTGCACCAACAACAACTTGATACGGTGTATGTCCAACGAGCTCATTTAACTTTTTATATTCTGTTTGTCTACCATGAAAAAAATCATTCAATATTTTCGCTTGCTTACTTACCGCAAGCCTTACTCCTGAAGCATCGTACATAACAATAATGGCAAAAATAGCGGCAACCGCAAATATTGGACTCTCCACACCTTCCACCACTCCGACACCTGTAGCAAGTGCAGTAACAGTCGAAGCATGCGAACTTGGCATTCCACCTGAAGCAAAGAACTTAGCAAAATCAAACTCGCCTGTTTTTATTAATTTAAAAACGACTTTCGTTAACTGTGCTAAAAACCAAGAAATTATAGCTGCTATAAGTGGATCATTATGTAAAATTGTTTCCATGTTTTTCAGCTCCTCACTGACTATAATGGAATTTCTATATAATATAAGTATAAAGAAAAATGCGTAGAAAATACTACGCATTATGATACTTTTGCTGATTTATTTTTAATAAATTTTGGTTGCTTCTGTAGTAGAAACTTTGTTTTCGCCATTGAAAAGACAAATAAAGCAATCCATATACAGAAAAACGCAATCATATGAGTAGATGTGAAATGTTCACCAAAAACGAACACACCTAAAATTAAACTAATAGTCGGCGCGATGTATTGTAAAAATCCTATCATATAGAGCGGAATAAGTTGTGCTCCTTTAGCAAAATAAAAGAGTGGTAACGCTGTAACAATACCTGCCCCTATTAAAAGAAACGTTGATATTGCCGAAATAGAACCGAACGAACCAAAGCCATGAACTCCTGTCATAAACAAATATATAAGTGCAAATGGCGTCACTAACATCGTTTCCATCGTAAGCCCAATTGTTGCATCATAATTTAATAATTTTTTCGTTAATCCATATAATCCAAATGAAAAAGCAAGTGAAAGAGAAACCCACGGAATTGATCCGAAACGTATCGTTAAAATAACAACGCCCAATCCAGCTAAACCAACCGCAACATATTGCCAAAAATTAAGCTTCTCTTTTAAAACAACTGTACCAAGTAAAATACTTATAAGTGGATTAATATAATACCCAAGACTTGCTTCGATTACATGGTTATGATTTACGGCCCATATGTATACAAACCAGTTTCCACTAATAAGTACCGAAGCAATTGTTAATGACATTAATAATTTAGGTCGTTTAAAAAGGGCCACTAACTCCCCACCAAACTGACGAAACCTCTTCGTTACTCCTAAAACTAACAACATAAAAACAAATGCCCAAACGATGCGATGCGCTAATATTTCATCTGCCGGTACTTCCTCCACCCATTTCCAATAAATCGGAAGGACTCCCCACATCGTATACGCACCTGCTGCATATATAATCCCCTGCTTTTGCTCTGCTGTTTGACTCCCCATCTTCCTTTTTCTCCTCTTCTCTTTTTTTCTTCATTATAAAGTCTCACATGCTTACTTTACCAATATTCAATCTGCATTTCTTTCGACATTCCTCTTGCAAATCCTTTATATGTATAAAAACACTCCTACTGTTATAATAACGAGCACTGGAATACCGAAGACAAATTTACTTTTATGTGTCTTATGATGAAACATATACATACCAATCCAAGCTCCAACCGCTCCTCCAGCTGCAGCTGATAAAAACAACGTACTTTCTGGCGTTCTCCACTGTTTTTTCTTTGCTTTTCGCTTATCAAGCCCCATCATACTAAATGCTATAACGTTAATAATAATAAAGTATATCCATTTCATCTTATTCTCTCCCTTAAAAAATTCGCTTTATTGTAACACGAAAAAACCACGCAGGCGAGTAGCCTGCATGGTTTTATAATTCAGTCTCTTGATTTTCTTGTTCTTTCTGTTCTTCCATTTGTTGTTCAGCGATTTCCGCTGAAATCATTCCATAATAAATTTCTGGATATAATCCAAATATTTGATATACACTTCCTAAAAATGGCATCGGAATCCCTCATTTCTAAAGTTGTATTGTCATTCTTAAGGATTCCCTTTTCACTCATTATACATTCGTTTTTGGCACTTCTTCTTCATCGGGAACATGTAATATATTTTGCCATTTTTTATAAGGCGCACTATTTGGATCCACATACCCTTTCGCATACGAACGATCCCACAATTGTTTCATAAACATCTCTTTCTCTTTCTTCGCAACCATATCTGCACCTGTTCCGTAATAGTTTTGGAAATACAGCTCAATTTCATCAAGGAATAGCCTTAACAAATCATCAGATGTTTCTTCTAACGTCGGGTCATATTTTGCCTCACGGTCATACATTAAAATCATATCTAAAATATTATGAACATTCTCTTTACGGAGCCATCTTATATCTTGAGCGCCTAATACAAATGCATGTGTATATAAATGTCCACCTTGTATCATTGCCTTTTCTTGTTCTTCTTCAAATCGTGACAAGATGTTTTCATAAATAAACGGATTATGAAGCAATGCTCTGTGCAACTTATAACTTTCACTTGAAATATTTTTCCCCATCGACTGAATTAAAAAGCTACGGCCGACACCATTATATTGATACACAAATTGTCCATCAACAGCAACTAAGCTAATCCAGCGATACATATACGCGTATAGAAGAGCACGATTACATTTGTCGTAATCTAACTTCGTTTGCGTTGCATTCAAGTCTGGCATAAAGGCTGGTAAGTGCCAATATTTATCTAAATGCGGCGTCAAACTAGATTTTTTACTATTTAATTTGTTCACGCGGCGATAATACGATTGAAAATAATCACCTTTATCGTTCATAAAACCATTCGCAATATGTCCAGATGAAAGCTTAGGAAAATCTTGTAGCGATAATCCGTAATGAGCACGATAACAAATCACTTCAAATGGTGAAAACGCCTCGTTTACCGTATCTTTTTCTTTAAACATTTCTTGCAATAACTCTTCTTGCAATTCTTGTTTTAAAGATGGATGTACGCCCCAATATTGTAATTCTCTATGATGAGAAACTTTCGGAACGAACGGACTTGCTAAATGGAAAAGATCTTCAATTTTTTCACGAACGTATTCATCACGATCACGCTTCTTGAAATCTGCTTCTTTTCGCAATGCTTCAACGATATTAAGCTCTAATTTGTCACGATAGCGCACTTGAAGTTCGTCATAACAATAACTCAATATATGTTCACGATAGAAGTCTTCCACCTTTTTCGACTGAATTTCTTCGGCTTTCGCATCACGACAATATTCCCCGTACAAGCTCATATAAATTTCGGACGATATATCTTTCGGTAATACACCTAAATTTAAATGTTGCTGCATATCTTGCCAAATCTTTTCTTGCAATTTCTCTTCAGCTAATACGTATACATTCGTCGGGTTCGTTTTCCCCTCAAATTCCTTGCTTCGCTTTTGGATTTCAAACAATAAATTTTCACGTGTTTCATATAAATTATCAAAGAATCTTTCCCAATATTGAATCATTTTATCAACTGCTTGGTATAGCGATTGATACACGAGTTCTAACAACATTTCTTTACGATACTCACTTAATTTGTGTACGTACTGCGTTACAATATCTTCAAATTCTTTTTTAAACAAACGCTGCTGATTATTAATCATTTTTCCAAACCAGCCTTGTTGCTGCGCAATTTCAACGCGGCGAACAGCCGTTACAGTTCCATCAATATTACTCACATTAAATTTCTTATCGTAGTTTTGAATTAAATTACGCTTTTGTTCATTATTTTCATGTAGTCGATTCATCTTCTCTACTAACTGCTTACGAATTTCATACAGCATAAAACGTGCTGCAACTGGATGAACTGGATCCGTTTTCTTTAAAAACCATGTATTTAATTGGTAAGACTGTCCTTCTGAGCCACTCGGTGTAAAGCGGTCTGATTCGATCATGTCATATAAAAGGGTAGTAACATGCTCATGTACACGGCTCGGAATGGCATAAGCATATAAACGAACCGCATGATCAACTCTCGCTACTTCCCCCTTCATTTGTTCCATCATTTTAAGCTTCGCAGCCGATATTTTGCACTCATGCTGCAGGCGGTTTAATTCCTCATCTTTTTGCACTGTACGGTGTACGTAACTCTCTACAGCATCTAAAAACAATTTTGATTTTGCAACACCGAGCTTACCACCCCCTGCCCCTTCACGTGTTTCATGGTACATTTGTCTATAAAAAATATGAGCTTGTTCTGGCCGAGTAGCAAGATGCTCTAAGTCTTCTAAATAACTTTTCCCGCGCTCTGGCTTTTCACGCTGCATACCACGTTTGACATCTTGGTCGTATCTTTGCTTTTTTTCTTGAAACAGTTGATCTAAATGAAGCCAAGATTCATCTAAACCTTGCACCGCCCATTTTAAAGCACAGTATTTCAAAACGTGCTCATACGGATAAATAAGTTTTGCCGTTCCTGCTCCGCAATATCTCCCTTTCCCACTCGATTCTGCCAATTGCTGAATTTGATTATCTTCTTGGGCAAAATGATTTGCAGACATTGGACTAAATAACTGTAAATAAATCGTATTTGCCATTTGCTCCATATAATCCGATAAATTGTGCAAATGGTGCCCATGTAAATTTTCATAATCATATAAGAAACAATAATTGTACGGTAAATGATGCTGCTTTATCGTATGGTTTGTTCTTCCATCTTCATCCACTTGATCAGGACGATATTCTAATTCAATCGTTACGCCGCCTCGTTTTGATAATTCACCAGTCGACCCAAGCGTAATAGCGTGCAACTCTTTTAACGATGCATAACCATTCGCTTGCACAGTTTCAAACTCTTTCGCACTAACCGTTCTCGTCTTAACTAAAACATCTGGCATTAAAAACGCACCACGAATTAAAATGTTATGATGCTGCAATTTCTTTCGGAGCATCTCACGCAAATATAATGCGATTTGTAAAAACATCCCTGAACCTGTTCCGCCGGCTAGTGACGTTACAATAATGACACGTACACCATATTCCGTCTGATCACTTGTAACTGGAAAAATCTTCTCGATTTCTTGCCAAAACGATGTGAGTTTATCTTCTTTCATCGCAGCACGTAACGCTAACCGTGAAATGACGCGTAACTGTCCAGCCCCTTCTGTTAACGGTTTATCAAGTATAGTCGGGTCCATCGGAAACCACTCTGGAATCGTTGGATCTCCCGCAATATACTCTCTCGGTGTTTTACTCGAGCTCGTTTGCGTCTTAAACTTCCGAATATGATCAAATTTACTCAATGTATTCACATCTGTATCAAATACATGCATCGCTACCTTTTTACGACGCTCCTCAGGTAATCTTTCATATATTTGATGTGTGACAGTACTACCGATTCCACCTAAGCCAATTAAAATTGTTGGAACTTGTAATGTCATGTGAACCACCTTCCTATTCTTGCTTGTTTGAAAAGAAGAATAAAGAGAGCCGGGCCTCCTCCGCCCCTCTTACACCCTATCTACTATTCACATTCGTACCGGTAAATCTCCTTACCATATCCTCTATCAATTACTAAAAGTTCATTTGGATACAACGTCTTATGCTCCATTCCTACCTCTTCCTCTGTTATAAACATCCCATCAATAATCATCCCAACTACTTGCGATTCTTTTGCTACAAATATAGATTTCGATCCTTTTTTCGCTATTAATGTTACAGATTGCACCGTCTTTCTTTCTGCTCGGAATGGAATGCCAAAATAGTGCTTCCACCATTTATTTTTAAGTAACTCTGGTTCAGATTGATAAAGCCAATCTTTCGCTACTTCTTGATCCCATTCGTAATATAGTAATGCTTTCCGATGAAATCTCGGACGAACAATCCATCCTAAAATAATAATTCCTACTATTAAAAGTAATAAAGTAATAGGAATTACAAATTTAAAAACGAGCGCATACTTCTCAAAAAACGGCGCATTTTCAATGTGCAGTACGATCTTTTCCTTTACTTCTTGTAATTTTGAATCATTGATCGTGATGGTAGCCTCTACGGTGCCGGTATCTGTAAAATTGAATGTGTCGGAGTAATAAGGTCGAGGATAAACATAAACTTGACTACCATGCTGTTTTAATTCATAGTTGATCGATTGATTCGATGTGACACCAGTAGATTTTAATAGTTTCTTTACAGCCTCTTCTGTCATCGGTTTACCATTTAACTGGGGCTGTAAAATAAATGGTTTACTATTTTCTAAATTTGTTACCTTTTCTTCATAATCTTTCGTAACAGCTTGAAGTGTTAATTTTGGTTTTTCAGCTGGTTCAATCTTGAATTCTTTCGTCTGTCTATAAAATCCCTTTATATTCATATGGACTTTCCCGCGTACTAACTCTTTACCAACCTTTGTCTCGTAATAAAACACATGTCTTTTATCATCCCACTTCATCGGATACTGCTTTCCGTCTATTTCTACTTCTGCTTCGAAATAAGAAGTTTGAATTGGTAATTCAGTAGGTTTCGCTTCAATAACAGCTGTCACACCTTCATACATTTTCTCAACATTTTTTCTATCTTTATCATCTTTGTCGTACGTAGAAACAGTATAATTAAGCGCTGGTTCAACAAGTACTTGTAATCCCTCTTTCTCAATGTCCTGATCCACTTCTATCGTATATGTCCCTGGCTTAATCACTTCCTGGTTCGCTGTACTTACATGCACTATATTTCCGAATAATTTAGCTTCTCCTGGTGCATGTATAGAAAAAGAAGACTGCAATTGTAACGGTTTGGAAAGTTGCATAACTTTATAATTAGACAAAGAAGGTGATTGTCGTACAAGCGTCATACGCTTTAATGGAAACGGTGTTGTGATCTCTACTTTTTTTCCTACTATTTTCGTTTTGACAATCGATTCAACAGAAGAAAATGGATCACGATTTGCAACTAATGCTGCCACTTGATTCACACTTTGTACAATACCATCCTCACCGCTAGACGGCATGACAACTCCATTCATTTCTTTTTTCCAAATCTCTTTAAACGTATTTAACTGCAGCTTCTCTTGCTGCCCTAAATCCTCTTCCATCGTGATTAAGACTGGGTGTAAAGAGATCTTTTTAGAATCCATCTCTTTCTTAAACTGTGCTAACTTCTGTGTAATTTGTTCTTTTCCGCCAATCTTATCTTTCTCCAAATCATTAAATGCCCCGTCAGTTAATACAATAAGCCAAAATTCACGTTTCCCATCTATATTTGCTTCCTTCTCTATAGATTGCATCGCCGTTTCTACTGCGCTAAATGGAGTATTTAAATATGTTTTCCACGCGCCGATTCCATTAATTTCTGTTTGCCTTTGATCCTTTGTTAACGAAATGTTTAACGGATCATTTGGCTTACTCATTGGAACGTAAGAAAATTTATCTTTCTCATCTAATAGCGCAACTAAACTTTGCAAGGCGTAATTGGCATACTTCCAGCGATCGTTATTTCTCATGCTGCCCGAATCATCATATACAAGTGAAGCGACCCTTTCCTTTGCCTCCTCTCCTTTTGCAAAAACTGAAAAAGGTAAACATATAAATAGAAACAACATGAACGTGGCACAAATTCGAATTTTCATGATGAGGCTTCGCCACCTTTGTAGACAAATTCCTATGTTTAAATTTATGAGGGGAAACAAGATATATGACTTGTATTTTAGGACAACGAACGAACCATAACTTTATTGTGTAAATAGATATATAACTTGGTAATATTCCTTCTAGCATTTTCTATCCAATTATAT
>NZ_JBFPJH010000293.1:0-4062 GCF_040838255.1 Bacillus sp. C30
CAATAATAGTAGACTATCAGTTTCAAAAAACGAGTACTGCCTCTGTCACCAGTACTCGTTTTTTTACATAATGAAAGAAATAATCAAAATAAAAAAGGTATCCATAACCAAAAGTAGAATATAGTATACATCCAGTCCTAGTTTGTTTTTTGTATATATGTGTTGGAGAGACGATTTCATTCGTCTCTTTTTTTATTGTATTTATTTTTATTGGTATCATAAACCAAATATTAGCACATAGTAAGAATGGAAGAAGGACAGACGATATTGTTTTGTATGAATTCCCTTTTGTTTCCACACACGATTATCTAACCAAATACGTTTGTCCTTCTTCTATAAAGGGTGAAAAATGCACCATGCGAATTTACAATCAAAAATTCTTACCTCACACATTGCATTTTTCATTTCTTTTGAAATAAATTACATAATCCGGTACGTGATATTTTAACGTCCGTATACGATAAAAGAGCAACAGATACGTTCAGTTGCCCTTTCGTCAATTCTTTATGTTATTACTATAACTCATTTAATCAAGACTTAACATAAGCATAAGTTAAGTTAAGTTAAGTTAAGTTAAGTTAAGTTAAGTTAAGTTAAGTTAAGTTAAGTTAACGTGATGTTAACTTATGTTCTGAGCATACTCAATCTTACGTTTAATCTCAGCGTGTTTGTTATAGATATATTGTGTACTGTAACTTAACTCTTCAGCAATTCTTTCTAACGTCATGCCCTCCACATACTTACCATACATGATCTTGTGTTCTAATCCTTTGAATGACTGAATCACTTTCTTTAGTTCAAACATGTCATTCATCTTATGAGCTAAGTCATGTTCACGTATAGCAATACGATCTTCCAGTTTTGCTCCTTCTGATCCTTCAGTTAAACGTACTTCTTGTAAGCCACCATACACCCAGCGTTTTAATTCTTTCTTACTTCTACCTAAATCATTTTCCAAGTAGGTAATTTCATCTTCTAACTTTTGATAGTCCTTTAACCATTCTAGCAATGTGTATGCCACCTCACTTATTTAGGATGCCAGCATGTACAAATAGATTTCTCCATGCTGTTTTTACACGATGTTTTTCAAATAATTTAGTCCTACGAGCGATTGCTTTCCTTATTTTACGTTTTTTATGCTTTTTCATCGTTTTTCCCCTTGTATTTTCACCTCAAACCGATGAATCATTTTATACAGTGTTATTACACGTTTTTAGACACTTTACATTGTCCAAGACCTATTGCATTCAGAATTAATTTAAACGTTTAATTTCCTTATTATATAGAACCGTTTATTGAACATGAACATACACTGTAAAAAATTTACTCATTTAGGGAAATCTAATTACACTAATTTCCCTGAAAGATATTGAGGTCTGTATCTAGATTTCGATATTTTTTGGGTTTTATTAACCATTTCCTGAAGATAAACATATATTATTAAAATTGTAGGTATACACTGGTTCGAGAGTTCTGTACTGCAGGGCTCTTTCTTTTTTTGTAAAAGTCCCTATTCAAAATAGCATTTTTATTAAAAACTTTTCTCCTTTACACTGGACAAGCAGACGTTATTATCTGAAGACTCTTCACTCATAAAGATCTCCCCTGCCCTAAGAGCTCACCTATATTTATGCTCTTTTTGCTTACTATGACTACCATGATTGAGAATCCACTTAAGTAGAGCTTTTTTGTTACTTAAACAAAAACATTAAAGTAACAAACTAAAAAAAATCACATATAATATTAAGACATATTGGACAATCCTATATTTAATCCAAGTTATCTTTGGCAATAGCAAGCAAAGCATTACCGAAGGAGAATTTCTATGAGCATTGAGTTTTTTTCACTGGCACCCACAGCTTTTCAAGTGTTAAAAGCTGGAGAGTCGAATCCACAACAAATGAAACGCATTATTTATGGGCAAGCCACATCAGACGTAAATGGTATAGCTACACTTTATTTCACAGATAATCAATTGGCTAATGGTAAACCATTATTAACAACTGTTGACTATGCAGTAGCAAGCATATATTCTACCAACTCTTCGATAAATGCAAGACCAAGAGTACAAATGCGCGAGAAAAATGTTACTGGAAAATACGTCTCTGCTAATGTTACAAATATTAGTGGTGTCACAGTTCTAGGAATTAGTGTATTAGGTTCAGAAAATCCAATGAGTGGCATTCTTGTAGATTTTATGATTTTAGGTAGTTTTAAATAGTTAAGAAAAAGGTGAAAAGGGCTTAAAAGACATAGCAAGTTTATACCTCAGAGATACTTGTAAAATGTGCAAAAAATAAAAATGTACGACACAGGTATTTAGCCTTATAACACTCCTGTGAATTGAAGTTAGGAACTTATTTTATAGTGCTCTTTTCTAATAAAATTCAAATTGTATTATTTATCTCTAACCTTCGCCAAACGTTCCACAGCCTTTTGTCTTTGTTCCTCAGACATCACACGAACTTGTTTCATACCCACTTGTTTTTCTTGCAATACACCTTTTACAGCTATCACTTGCCCGTCGTCTTCTTCTAAGGTCTGTAACTCACATAGATTACTAAGTTTTTGAATGTGTTTTGGAACAGTAGAGTAAACCATCCACTCCTTTGTACTATTGTCAAAAACTAGAGTTGTTTCTTGTTCTTCACGAGGATATGCCATTGTTTATTTTCCTCCCCTTATTCCTGTTGATCCGAATCCACCAATACCACGTTCACTATCTGATAGCTTGTCTACTTCCACAAAGTTAGCTGTTTCTACTGGAGCAATAACAGCTTGTGCAATACGATCACCTTTTCTAACGATGTACACACCTTCTAAATAGCGAGAATATGACTCAGTTTCTTGTAACTCATTATTAATATTCAATGCGTACTTTCCAACCACACTTGAACTAAACGGCATATTTTTTTCAACAATCACACCCACATCACCACGGTAACCACTATCGACCGTACCTAAAATGACTCGTAATTTAGTTTTACGGGATACACCACTTCTAGGTCTTACTTGCATTTCATATCCTGGCGGCAATTCAAACGCTAAACCAGTTGGGATTACCTTCGTTTCCCCTGGTTCAATAATTATATCTTCTGCTGCTACAAGATCAAAACCAGCATCTCCAGACTTCGCATATTTTGGCAACTCCACATCTTTCACTCGTTTAATCTTCACTCGTAAATTCATTTCGTCCCGCTCCTTATAAGTAACTTTTTAATTTCTCTTTCTGTTTCTTCAACACTTCCAATGAAAGCTTCGTCTTCCGTTTCTCGTTATCCAATCCCACCAAGTGATATTCCATCTTACGAATCTCACTTTCTACTACTACAAGCTCACCTTCCAACTGTATTTTGGTTTCTTTCTTCACGCAATCACTCCTTATAGTCCTAATGCGTTCATAATCTTCCCTTCGTGAAATCCGTGTATAATGTTGCCATCCTCCATTAAGAATGCAGGTAATGTCATTAACCCTTGTTGTTTTATGTGATGTTCATTTTCTTTTAATTCAACGTTAATTTCCTTCATTTCTACATCAACCGGACAATGTTTCAGCATGAATTTTGCTCGTTTGCAGTCTCCACAATTATTTTTAGTGAACATAATGATCTTAGTTGCCATTCTCTTCAGTCTCCTTCGCTTCCGCTAATAGTTGAGTTACTTCAAACGTGCCATGTTCTACCTGTTCTACCTGTTCCATTTGTTCTTCATCTCCATTCCAAATCGGATGTTCTCCAATACCTCCACAATTATCACAAACGGCATCATACCCTGTTCCGTATCCACTAAATCCACTTCCCCCACATACTTCACATTCAACTGTTTGTTTCATTCTCCCCATCTCCCTTTATCAATTCGAATAACTCTTTTTCATCCATTTCATAAAGCTGACGTCCTGTATCTTCTTCTTTGTAAATTCCTTTATGTAGCAAGACGTCGATGTATATTTGTTTCCTGTCCATTGTTACTTCCTTATCAATTCAATTGCGTCTTCTGGTGAACGTGCTACCCCAGCAATCGCTCCGTTTTTATGCATTGTTTCAATAAAATGCTTCTGATCCG
>NZ_JBFPJH010000294.1:0-4049 GCF_040838255.1 Bacillus sp. C30
AGGTAGAGCAGACGATTCAAAGTGTAATTCGATCTATTTTTAGGTATATGATTATCATCAGTCTTATCATATATTTAATTAGTCAATTTGTAGATATAAAAAGTATTATTGCAGGTGCAGGGATAGCGGGAGTTGTCATCGGTTTTGCTGCACAACAGATGCTAAAAGATGTAATATTAGGCTTTGCAAGATTAGCGGACAAAGAGTTCCGTGTTGGCGATTTTGTTACTTTTAACGGAACAAATTCAGGAACCATTGAGGAAATTAGTGTTCGTTTTATGCAAATTCGTGAATGGTCAGGAAAACTCCTTACCATACCACACGGAGAGATTAGAACGATACAAAATTTTAATAAAGGATGGATGCGAGTTATTGAACGCATCACGGTAAGTTATCAGGAAGATCCTACAAGAGTTAAGGAATTGTTAGAAGAAGTGTGTGTTATTTGTAATGAAAAATTGGATCAAAGTCTTTATAGAGTAGATGATGAAGCCGTTGAACCATTTAAATATGTTGGAGTTACAGACTTAAATCCTAACCTTAAATATGTTGGATATGAATTTTGTATTACAGGTTTGATTAAACCGGAAGATTATTTTGAAACTTCTAGACAAGTAAGATTTGAATTAATGTCTATTTTCCATAAAAATCAAGTGCAAATGCCAGCAGCGAATATGTTCGTTAACACTGAAAGTTTACAGCATATTCATGGGGGACAATCTTTATCAGACAGTTAATGAAAACTAGCTAATTTCTGTTTTGGTTTAGAATTTAGATTTGCAAATCAGTAGATTTGAATGAATTGTATGGGATATCTCCGAAAAAAGAGCTGAAGGAATTCGGTTCTTTTTTGTTTGTAGTATTTTGAAATTTCTTAATGTTATAATGGTAGTTGGTGATGAGAATGAACATAGATGAAAAAGAGATGCATCGTTTAGAGGCATTAAAAGAAATTGCTGAGTTACTAAATGAAGCAACAAACTTACAGGAAATGTTAGGAAAAGTGTTACATACATTATTACAAGTTATGAATTTACAAACAGGGTGGATATTCTTTATTGATGAAAGTGGAAAGCATCGTATGCTTGTAGACCAAAACTTACCCCCAGCTCTTACGTGGCGGGAAAAGAAGCCGATGTGTGAAGGCGATTGTTGGTGTGTAGAACGTTTTGTGAATGGAAGATTGGAAAAAGCAACAAATATTATTGAATGTAAACGAATAGAGGATGCGATTGAATGTAATTGGGGCGAGACAGAAGATGTTACACATCATGCGACAATTCCGCTAAGATCTGGATCAGAGAAATTTGGTCTATTAAATGTAGCCTCGCCTCATAAAACACATTTTTCTGAGGAGGAGTTAGCGTTATTGGAAGCGATTGCATTTCAAATTGGAACGACAATACAACGTATTCAATTAGTTGAGAAAGAACGAAAATATGTAGTTGTAGCTGAAAGAAATCGATTGGCTCGTGATTTACATGATTCTGTTAAACAATTGTTATTTTCAATTATGCTAACAGCGAAAGGGACTCTAAATATGACGAAGGATAGAGACTTGCAAGAGATGTTAAGTTATATTGGAGAATTATCACAGGAAGCATTACAAGAGATGACACTTTTGATTTGGCAATTAAGGCCTGAAGGATTAGAGAAAGGTTTAGCAGAAGCGATACAAAATTACGGAAAACTGTTAGGGATTCAAGTGGAAGTTCGAATTGATGGAATGGTTTTAATTGAAGATGAAATAGAAGAAGTTTTATGGCGTATAAGCCAAGAGGCATTACATAATTGTAAAAAACATGCCTCATGTGAAAAAGTATGTGTTCATTTAAGGATAGAAAATAATAAGTTGCATTTTTACATAGAAGATAACGGAATAGGATTTATACAGGATCAAGTAAGAGAGTCAGCACTTGGCTTGAAAAGTATGAAAGAACGAATTGAATTAATGAGGGGAATTTTTCGAATAAAAGCAGAACCGGAAAAGGGGACAAAGATAGAAATTCAATTACCGGTTTGAGAGGGAGAACGTCAGTGAAAATAAAATTATTACTTGTAGAAGA
Source organism: Bacillus sp. C30 (assembly GCF_040838255.1). Classification (NCBI taxonomy): domain Bacteria; kingdom Bacillati; phylum Bacillota; class Bacilli; order Caryophanales; family Bacillaceae; genus Bacillus; species Bacillus sp. C30. Next base: position 2,067 of record NZ_JBFPJH010000294.1, read on the forward strand.
TCATCATATCGTTCGAAGGGGACTCGTATTCTTTTTGAAGACGAGAGAAGAATTTGAAATTATTGGGGAAGCAGCAAATGGTGAAGAAGCATTAACATTCGTCCAAGCAGAAAGGCCAGATGTAGTATTAATGGATTTATCAATGCCGAAAATGGATGGTATTGAAGCGACAAAACGTATAAAACAATACGATGAGACAATAAAAATTCTTATGCTCAGTAGTTTTTCAGAACAAGATTACGTTTTACCAGCATTAGAAGCTGGGGCAGATGGTTATCAATTAAAAGAAGTGCAGCCAGATCAACTCGTTGCGTCAATCGTTGCGGTATATCAAGGAAATGCAAATTTTCACCCGAAAGTAACACCAGCACTATTAGGACGATCAGCAGTCAAGAAAGAAAAAGAGAATCCTTTTTCTATGTTAACAAAAAGGGAGCAAGAAGTACTTCGTGAAATTGCGAAGGGAAGAAGCAATAAGGAGATTGCAGCAGAACTTCATATTACAGAACAAACTGTGAAAACACACGTTTCTAACGTATTGGCTAAATTGGAAGTAGATGATCGTACACAAGCTGCCTTATACGCAGTAAAGCATGGGGAAAACTAGAAATAAGTATGAATAATTGTGTCATATGTTACGGTAGAATACATAGGAGCAAATAAAATGTATAGAGATGCCGAATAAAGGTTTTTCTTCTTTCAATAATTAGGTACAATAAAGTGAAACTTTAATCAGTGGGGGGGCCATCCCCACTGATTATTAGTTGAACCAATCGGGTTTTTACGGGCAGTAAGACTCCCACCTAACTCCCTTGCATTCATCGAATTTTGAGGTGGGAGTCTTACTGCCCGTTAATACGGGATAAAGCTACTATGGAAGGGGAAGATACGCTATGCCTGGTACAAAAAGTGGGATTGGAAAGATTCAGGCTTCGTTAAATGGTTTATCACCGAAATTACGAAGTATTGCCGAACATATTTTGAAACATCCACAAGATGTTGTACATAAATCGATTACGGAATTAGCGGAAGTTACGAATAGTTCCGAAGCAACGATATTCCGCTTATGCAAACACTTAGGTTTTCAAGGGTTCCAAGACTTGAAAATTACATTAGCTCGTGAGATTGTACATACCCCGATGCAAAATATTCATGAGGAAGTATCGGTAGAAGATAATATTGTCACTGTTGCTAAAAAAGTTTTTCATTCACATATTACAGGACTGCAAGATACATTACATTTGTTAAACGATAACGCGTTGGAACAGGCAGTAAGTGCGCTGAATGAAGCGAAACGAATTGAGTTTTATGGAAATGGTGGTTCAGGTATTATTGCGATGGATGCTTATCATAAGTTTATGAGAACGGGTATTTCTTGTATTGCTCATACGGATTCACATTTTCAAATTATGGGAGCTGGCTTGTTGACAAAAGAAGCGGTGGTCATTGCAATTTCTCATTCAGGCAGTAATAAAGGTTTACTTGAAGCGTTAGAAGTAGCGAAAGCAAGAGGGGCCAAAATTATTGCGATTACGAGCTATCAAAAATCGGCATTAAGCCAACTTGCTCATATAACATTATATACTTCGACGCGTGAGACAGAATTCCGTACAGAAGCAAGTTCGTCACGATTAGCGCAGCTTAGTTTATTAGATACTTTGTATGTGGGATTGTCATTGCAGCGACAAGAGGAAACACTACAAAATTTACAAAGTATACGTGAAACTATTTCGATGAAGCGAATATAAAGGGCTCTTCAAATGAAGAGCTTTTTATATTGGCGAGTAGTCTGTTGATATACCCTCTAGATCTACTTGTTCTAAGTGTCTATAGAAGTATGCCAATTACCTATAATAATAATCTCTCATCTTTTAGACCATTCATTTTTTAAACCTCGATATTTTGCATATGGAAATTTAACAAGTAGCTTGATACATCAAAATACGTATTGGGTAATAATTCAAATATTGTTCAATATTTTAC
>NZ_JBFPJH010000295.1:0-4039 GCF_040838255.1 Bacillus sp. C30
ATTATAACTTGTTTGTTACCAAAAGAAAAGACGCTCAACATAAATTGAGCGTCTTCCTTTGACTTTAACCACTTTAATTTTGATAACATATAGTTAAAAAACTCCCCACGATCAGTAGTGGGGAAGATTGGTTAGGGACGCCAATCAGGATGATACATAAGTAAGGATAAAATCATATTACCATAATAATGGTGTGACACATATTGAGAAAGTTCGACATTTAATTCTTGTAATACCGCAATGAATTTTTGAATTGGTTGGGTGCAATCATTGAAAATTAGCTGGTTTTGTACTCAACCAATTAAAATAAAATACGAAATGAATGAGTGTTCAATAAAGTTTGTATGTTATATTGCATTTGAACTTGAGAAATGTCCCATAGGTGTGTTAAGGAGGGATTACTCATGTTATAATCATGTCGAAATAGGTACGAAGAAAATTTTCAGAATAATAAAAATGTATTTTGAACATAAAAACTCGCAGAGCGTGTGTAAGAGGTACATCCAACAAACCCTCTCACACCGTTCATCCTAAAGCTATCTTAGGACAAACACTTGCATCATACGAGTTCCTCCTTAGTTAAACACACATTCATTGTTCGTAGGGCTGTTTCTAGGTTGAGAAAATAGGGTGATGTGTTTTTATGTTTTAGGAAGGAGGAACTTATTTTTTATGCATATTCATAAAAAAATATGTGATTTAATCGAAGATAGGGACGACCTAAATTTAAAAATTGTAGCTGATAAAATTGGTGTTCCTCTGCAGTATATGTCTAAATTTAAAAATCAAGGAACAATTAGTTTTTGCAATTTACTTAAATTATCACATGTTATGTCCTTAGATACAGCTGGATCAAAAGATTTAATGCTTAATTGGTGTTTGAGATTGAATTCTACAGAATTAATTAAACAAAGCTTTGAATATGCAGCTATTATAAGGGATACAAAATTATTAAATGAGCTTATTAATAAACATTCAAGTGAAGAAACATCTATAAAAGAATATGTAGGAGTATATAAAGTTTTGTATGATTACATGAACGATAAATTGCTGGGGAATGATATAGAGACGGAGTTAAGTAAGTGCGGAAAAGTGCAAGATCCAGTATTACGAGTTCTATCGAATATAATGAAATGTTACAATTACTATTTTGACAAAGACTTTGAACGTATGTTTACAATAGGTAGTGAAATTGAGAATTCTATCTTAGCTGTGAGTGAAAGCCGAAAATTGTTTATAAGAAATTGTTATATTCACAGAGTTGCAGAGTTATTTTGTACAGTGTGTTTGCAACTTAATGATTTAGGGGCTACTAGGCATTATGCATACATCATAATTAATGCAAATATCTGTGATAAAACAGTATCTGATGCATATTATCGTCTAGGTATGTCTTATTTAACTGTGGACAAAAAACTTTGTTTACAACATTTAGAACAAAGTCATGAGGTTGCAAAAAAATCTGGGATATTTGAATTAGAAAGAGAGACGAAGTATAATCTTAAATTAGTAAAACTATACTATGAAGATAAGATATTGGATTTTACAGAGATTGATCAAATAAAGAAGGCATTTTATCAGAAAGATGATGAAGATTTTGTCATTTTCTTTAAAGCTATTGCAAGTAAGGATTATGATATTATGCATGAAACTCTTCAACAATTTTTTTCCCAATCGAATTATTTTTTTGCTGGTTTAATGGCAAGAAAGTTATATACTGAAGGTGACAAGCATCCAACGTTAGAATGGATTATGGATTATACAAAAGAAAAAAGGGGGATTAACTTTGAAAAAAATTGTATTAGTAATTTGTGCAATGACATTTATAATACCAATAACAGATAAGGTGCTCGAAACTAAGAGCTATCAAATTAATAAAATACAAAAGATGGAAGAGGGTTCAAAACCGGGTGGCTGAAATTCTTATGAAGACAACTGTAAAAGTTGTCTTTTTTAATTGTGTTGGATTTTTATTGTATTGTTTAGTAGCTAAAAATTTATTTTTAAAAGTTTTGCGAGTAAGATTTTTAACAAAGTACAAGATGATAGAATGAATGTACGAGATAGAGAAAAAACTAAGGGGACAATAGAAATGGAAGCAAATAAATTCATAGGGGGGATAGAAATGACGAAAGAAGAGATTGTAGAATTATTTTTGAAAACAATAGATGAGACTAAACCTGAATTAGTTGAGGAGTACATAGAAGAAAGTTTTAGAATTTAAAAAATAGCCCGTCTCTATTATGAGGGGCTATTTTTTTCGTTATTATGATATTCTTCTAGGGTCTTGGTTATTGCAAGCATTTGTTGTAGTACAATTTCCTGTTTGTCCTCAGGAAGTGTATCTAATCGGTTCATAATTTCCTTAAATTTGGTGTGTTTTTTTATATCTAATTCATTATCACATCCTAGTAGGAAATCAGTTGTTACTTCTAATATATCAGATAACTTTGCAATAGTATCTGGTGAAGGAAAACGTTCTTCGGACTCATAATAACCAATCACACGAGACGAAGCACCTACCTTTTCTCCTAGCATTTGTTGTGTCCAGTTACGTTGTTTTCTTAGTTTTTTTATACTAGCCCCTATACCTGTCACTTTAATCACCTCATAAAGTCGCTTATTTGAACAACTTGTTCTCTTTGAGGATAATAATAGCACATTATGTTCGAAAAGTCATTGACAATGTATAAATTGTTCGATATGATTGTAAACGAACAAAATGTTCTTTATGGAGGGGGATATGAAACAATCAATTATTTATAATAAAATCGCTGAACATTGTGGTGTTACTGAAAGGTATATAAGAATGTTGGATAAAAAAGAGCGTAATCCATCAATGGAAGTTGCTAAAAAAATCGCTGACTTTTTAGATGAATCAATAGAGGAGATTTTTTTTAATTTTGATACGAACGAAACGTTCGTTTTTGAGCGGTTTTATCCAAAGTTAATTGAATGGCGTGCTTCAATTAAGCGTTGATGTAAATATAATCCATACAAGGAGGGACAAACATGCACCAAAACCTATTCATCGCTAGAAAAGAGCAACGCATGACACAAGAGAAGGTGGCAAATTTGATTCATATTTCACCGAGAACATATTTTGCTAAGGAGAACGGTAAAAGTGACTTCACCCTGAAAGAAGCCCAAAAACTAGCAAAATACTTTAAAACAACAGTGGACGAGCTGTTTGAGAAGTAAATGAAGAATTACAGTGAATCCATCGTCATACGAACTCAATACGAGTCATTCGGAGTGCATAGGATAGGAGATGAAAAAATGAATAAAGTGATAAATTTATCAACTGATATCAACGTAATCACAGCAGAGATTAAAAGCTATCAACAAATTGCTGGACAGTCGATATTTGAGATTGGGAAACGTTTGAAGCACGTGAAAGAACAGGATTTAGTGCATGGTGAGTGGATAACATGGCTAAATGAAATTGGGTTTAGTAGAAGTACAGCACCTAAATTTATACAAGCATATGAACAATTTTCAAATGTGCAATCGGTCGCACATTTTGGAACAGCCAAGATATTTCAATTAATATCTATGCCACAAGAAATAGATCGTCAGCAATTTATCGAAGAACCGCATATGATTCCTTCCACAGGAGAAGAAAAAACAGTCAACGAAATGACGGTGAAGGAAATAAGAGAAGTAAAGAAAGCCCTCAAAGAAAAAGACAAGCTTCTAGGACAGGAAACAGAACGAAGAAAACGTGCTGAACAAGAAACATTTTCAGCACGTAAATCAGAAGAACTCACTAGAAAACAGTTAGAGGAGAGGGAAGAGCAGGAACCGCAGATTATCGAGAAGGTAGTCGTGAAGACTGTAGAGGTCGAGTCTAAAAACCAAAATACCAATATAAAACAATTAAAGGATAGAGTTTGCGAACTGGAAGAAAAACTAGCATTTCAAAAACAAAAAATGAAGACGTTACAAAAAGATTCAGAAGAATTGCAAGATGATAGTGAACATATGAATTTTATGGCAAAGTGGACGGTTCATACGTTCCGTGCGGAACTGGAGGAGT
>NZ_JBFPJH010000296.1:0-3992 GCF_040838255.1 Bacillus sp. C30
CCAAACGCCACTTTATAATCCGTTCTCTATTTTTTTAAACTTTGCAACAGAACCGTAAAAATTAATCGAAGGAATTAAAAATTATGATAGTTTACAAAAAAAAACTTGAATTTTGTCTAAACGTACAATTTTCCCGAAATGGTATGGTGAGGCCTATTATTAAAATTAATTTTTGCTTTCATTTGATCCATTCTCAACTTAAAGCAATTAGAACAAACATTTTTATATTCTCCTACCCATGGCTTTATTGGATACTCTACTGTAGCTTCAAAATCACCGCAATCTTTACAAATCGGACATGAATATTCGTTTGTTAATTTTATAATCTATTTTAAAGTAAACACCGTTAACAAATCCCCTAAATATAATTACCGTTATAAAATTTCACGTACTGTATCTGTTTAATAAAACCTAATTCCCAAAAAAACATAGCCTAACCATCCCTAACAAAATAAAAACCCCCTAAATAAGGGGTGCACTAAATTGATAAATATACGTAGTCCAAATAATTGTAAGGTTTAAGCAGACACACCATGAGACACATTTTTATTTTCAAAAACGACACACATATATTACGGTTTAAGAAGATATAGGGTGGGACACTTATTAAAGTTGCTTCATTAATCGTCCTATAACTGATTTGGATAACCCTGTATATTCAACTAATTTCCGGATAGATGCGGCAGGATACTGATCTTTAGCTTTTTTTAGTATAGTTAGCTTTCCCTCAGTTTTCTTTTGCTCTTCAGCTAAATACTCGTCACGAGTCGACACACCTTCAGCTCGTCGTTTTTCGCGCTTTTTTTCCGTATCGCGTCGTTGTTTTTCTACTTTATTGATTAATGTACTCATTTTTTCTTTTTCGTCTTGCGTGAAATCGATATTTAACTTCCTAATTACGGTATCATTACGCATAGGCTTTACTATGTTATTTGGTAATCCGAAACGTTTGTAATCATTCTTAGCAAACTCATCGAAGAAAACCATAGCATCCTTGTACGCATTCTTAGCTGTACGTTCCACCTCTTTCTTTGGTTGCGGATCAGCAAGTTTTGCATTTAACTGGAACGTCATTTCTAACGTCGCTGCTTGGTTCTTAACGATTAGAGCAGTCGTAAATGAGTAAATGTATGTTAAATCGTTTCGATTTTCTATGACACCGTTTCTAAGTTCTACAATCATTTCTAAATCAGCTTTACGTTTTGTATTTAAACTGAAAAGGTCCATTACCCCTTTTCGTGCTGGTAATGTTGTAAGCATCCCCTTACGTTTTTGCTTACGTTTCTTCTCTAAAGGCGGTACATATTCATATAACTCTTGCAGTGAATACTCTTTTTCCGTCCATAGATCCACTGTGATTTGTTGTCCAGTCTTACTATGAGTACTATATGGCAAGCGGAATACACGCGATAAGTCCGAACACGAACCGTCAGCACCTAACGGCATAAGCATTTTAACAAAATGATTCGTTATGTATTGCGATAAATACGCCATCTGTGGAGCAGCGCCACCACTTATGCTGTAAACCAATTGCACCCCTCGGCCGTTCATAATGATATTCGGGCACGGTAATGATCCACTAAACACGAAATCATGTAGTTGTTTTATTACATACTCTTTTGAGAGTCCTATTTTATAAAAGTCCAAATCTACGCCTATATTTCTTATTTGCTTTAAATCAGCTGTTTTACGACTTCCGTGTTCAAATGCATTAAGAGATAAATAGACGTCTTTTAAACCTCGTTCTGAAGCTTTTAGCAAGTGTTTTAAGTCTCGTAGACCATACCAAATTTGTTTATGTTGCTCATTACTTAAATCGATTGTAACGACATATCCTGATTTCTTCCGTTCTGATAAGTAACATTCATACCAAGAATCGATGAACGTTTCCTCTTGCCGTTTCTGAATTGCCACCGACATACAAATAGCCTCCTTATTCAAATAAAAGGAAGCTACACAAGAATATATTACACTTTACCTGTCTAATAGTTTTTGATATTATATAGACAGAAGTTAATAAACATCAAGAATTTTCTTGTGTAACTATTTGAAGGATCCATTCTCAAACTTTGGTCGGGGAGAGAATGGGTCCTTGCGTCTTTTATTCCGTTTTTTCTACAATTATTGTAACGCAAGATTCATATACTTACAAGGACAGACGACAAGCCTAGCGCTGGTCTTTTTTTATTTTAATAGCAGGTAAACACTTGTTGTTACAGAATTGGTAAGCAATATGTTAAATTGACAAAAACAAAATGATATGTTTTCATTTTGTTATTATTAAAGATACATAAAGAGAATGTATCAATTACATCACTTTAACATTAACGTTAATTTAACGGAGGTGCCTAAATGACTTATAAATTAGCTTTTGTGCAGAATAAAGGCGGCGTTTTGAAGTCTTCAATGACAGTAAACTTAGCTGGTCTTTATGCAAAACAAGGGAAAAGAGTTTTAATTATAGATGCCGATCAGCAAGGTAACTCCCTTCTTTCTTTTGGCAAGAACCCGGATAAGTATCGTACGACTTTACATGATGTTTTAGTTAATTTCGCGCCTGCTAGTGAAGCTATTGTAAACGTCTATAAAAATATCGATATTCTTCCTTCTAACGAAATGATGAGTTTCTTAGATTTCGACATACTACCAAACTTAGACAAATACATAAATCCATTTTTACTTCTAAAGGTTGCATTAATTGCTGTTGAAGATGAATACGATGTAATTCTATTCGATAGCCCACCTAGTTCAGGTTTAATCCAAAGTAATGTAATTTGTTGTACAGACAGAATTATTATTCCTTTCCAACCAGAACAATATAGCGTTCGTTCTTTAATCAAGATCATCGACGTAATTAATCAATTTAAACAGAAACACAACCCGAATTTAGATATTGCGGGAGTAGTTGCTACACTTGTTCAAAAAAACACGAAACTACATACAGAAGCGATTAAACAAGCAAGACAATTCTGCGAAAAGGAAAATGTGCATTTCTTTAACGCTAATATTCCAAGAAGTATTTCATTCGCGAACTCAATCGCTTATAACAAACTACCTCTTACATTAGCTAAAAAAGATACTGAATTTGCATTTTACTACAAGAGTTTATTTAAGGAGTTGAATGAACATGAGCAACCGCAATATAGCTGATTTATTTGGTGATAGTGCAGTTAGGAATGATGAAGACAATAATGCATCCCAACAGAATAAAGAAGTAAAACTAGATGAAACAAACAACATTAACGTTAATATTAATGATAATGTTAACGAAATGTTAGAAGAACAAAAACAAAACAATAACAAAACTGAAACGAAACATAAAGTTAATAATGTTATTGAAAATGACGATATCCTTGGATTCCTAAAGGAAGAACAAGATAAGAAAGTCGTTGGATTCCATCTAGATAAAGATGTGAGACAAGCGTTCCAAAAAGTATTAGGTAAGAAACCTCAACGTGGGGCGCAATCAGAACTTGCGAATCGAATACTCCGCGACTTCTTTGAAAAAAGAGGATTACTATAAACTCTACATTTTGTAGGGTTTATTTTTATTATTAAAACGCTCTAAATACATTAACATTAATGTTATGTTTTTTTAATGTATTTGTAATATTGATTTTACGTTTATATTACAAAGAAAAAAGCCTATTACAAGGATTTTTATTCTATATTCTTATACCAGTACATAACATAGATATTGCCTGTTATCCTTGTAACTCTTCATATCCTTGACCGTACAATTGGGTGTGCTGTTTAGTTAGGGAAGAGTTACTATATTTCTGTTCGACTGGTGGTTTCATTTTGCAGATGAATGCATGGTGTAGATCGCCGCCAACTCTTACAGAAATAATTGCATGGAACCGTGGTAATCGCGCTGCATCATCGATTGATTTTGTTGGTTCTAGTCGATGTTGGGGCAACTCAAATATTTTGATATGGCCATTTGAGAAAAGGATTTGTTGCACTCCACCGCCCTGCAAATTCTCTTGTAA
>NZ_JBFPJH010000297.1:0-3976 GCF_040838255.1 Bacillus sp. C30
GATGATTACGTGTTTTTCGAAGTTGAAAATCCAGTGTGTACCCATCACTATCAATAGCACGATATAAATAACACCACGTTCTTTCAAGATTTCAGATATATCTCGATAGCTTAAAGAAAAACGACAATAGTAGCCAACGGCTACTATTGTCGTTTTTGAATTATTTTCCTTTAAAATATCCCATGCATCATTCTCCTCAGCCCATTTTCTCTACAGTGTAGCTGTAGAGAAAAAACTTTGCAACGGAACCAGTTGATGGGCATGGGATCATCTCAGAAAACACTTTTTTAAGCATCCCTTTTGTTTGAAAATATAGAGATACATAGCAAGCCAATTGGGACAATGATTTGAAGTGGTATATGTACGTAATAAGGGATAAATTTGAATCCGGTGTATAAATGGGTAATATTATTACTCGCGCCAAAGATAGATAAAGCTATCATCAAACCAGATACAATTGGAATGCTAAACGTTTTTTTACATTGAAATATCTCGTCGATGGATAAACATGCTGTATAGTGAAAAATAAATGTTTTAAAAAAAACACCAATGATTAATAAGATGATGGCAATTGGTTCTAACCTTTGAATAAAAGCCCCCATTTTAATCAAACTAGAGGTGGTTAACATAGGAAAAGATAGTTCTTGTGATATCAGTCCTCCTAGTACCCCGATATTTAAAACGGTGGTAGATACAAGAAGAAAACCGCTTATAAAGATACTCCATAGTCCTTTTTGAAAAATTTCATCTTTTTGAGAAGTATAAGCAAATAACATCAAAAATGTAATCATTCCACCATAAGGTATCGTTAATGGTAAAATATTTTGAAAGATAGGTCGCCACTTTGTGGGGGCGGCGATGGGCTGTAAATTAGAGATGTGGAATAAATGAGATAAGAAAATTCCCATAACAAATAAAAACCAAAGCGTAAAAAAAACTTTTAATACAATCATTCCTACTCGTGCAGTAGTTTGAAGCCCTTTGTATCCAGCATAACCAACAGCCAAGAGCAACACACTCGCGATAGACCAAGTAGGGGTTGTATACAAAATGTGAAATGTGAGTATTTCTGTAAAATCTCGCACAACACGAGAACCAATATACATAAAATAACCACTATATAGCAGACATATGGGAATTCCTAACCATTTCCCTAATAGATGTTGTATGAGCTGTACATAGGTAAAGGTAGGGTATTGTTTATGCAGCAAGTAATATACAATAAAAAGAACGCTTCCTTCTATTACACCTACAGCTAATGAAATCCATGCATCTTTTCCAAGATGCCCACCAAAATTAACCCCCATTGAACCCAATTGAAATAGGATCATCAAACAAAATAGCTGTTTGATAGAAAGTATATGTGAATTCACCATGTCCTCCTTTATATACCTAATTAATCTGATTTAACAAATATATTATTTGTAACATGAACGATATTGACTTTTACGGAGTATGTCATGTTTAAATTTGAAAATGTTTCTTCCCAATTCTTTTCTTTTTTCCACATATCCGGATGCGAGCGAGCGAATGTATCGCCGATTCCAAATAAGTCTACATGAAATTTCTTTTGAGCTACTTGCATAGTTGTTTGTATCCTTTTCTCGATTTTGTGTTCAAATTTTTCTTCTAATCGGGCAAGGTATGTGGGCGATAAACGCTGTTTACATCCTACCTCTGTCAACTGTAAGGTGACCCTTAACTGAATATGTGGCTGAAGCTTTTTTTCCTTGTTATATACTTTAATCTGTGATTTTGTATGGATTACATCTGCCGATACCTTATTTTGTTTCGAACACATCACAAATTCAGGGACTAAACGGGCTGTGCCCATTATGTAGTTGTAGCCAATACTTTCAGGGATAGTAAGCCATCCTTGTAAATGATTTTTTTTAAATACAGCAAGTCCAGTTGGATACACTTGGGATTGTGGAGTCAATGTTTCTGTATTGTGCATGGTTTCTTTATGTTTTGGATTGCCACGAATACGAAATCCATTTATCACAAATCCTTCATATGGTGTATTCATTTGCGTAATCAAATGGAAAAAATTCATCTTAGATCCAACGGTCATTGTTGTACCAGCTTCCATTTTCTGTACCACATTTGCTATTTTTTCCGCTGTTACTTTGGACAAAGGAGAAACCACCCGCAAAATGTCAGAGGCTTTATGCTGTTTGGCAATAATCAGTTTAAAATCAGATCGAATATTATTAAATCGATAGATGTATTCAAGCACTTCTTTGATATTTTTTCTTGCTACACTTTCGCCTAGAGCAACTAACTGTATATTAGAAAAGTGGACGTAATGTGGCACATTTAAAGTGAGACGTGTCACTGCTTCCCCTATTGTTTTTCCTCTTTCTTGATAAATGGGGGCTTCCGGACGGTCCGTATGGTTATTACCTACAATTTCTTCTGGATTGGCGAATTGTACGGTCACTATGTACCCATGTTTGTCTTGGTCGATACCGAATCCGCTTGCAAAAGAAAGTGTTTCTAATGGCCTATAATCCCAGCACCCCGTTAACAACACTGAAAATAGTATCATGATAGAAAAAATCAAGTATCTTCGTAGCATTATACCCGTCTCCTATTTTTAAAATAAGACCGCCATTTGTCTAAAAGAGATGCTCGATTTGGGGCCGAATAAGGTGTTCGAAAAAATTCTTTTTTTTGTGTAGATGAGGGACTAAAGTACTCGAGTCCGAATGAGGAAACCCCACATAAATGAAGCAATAAAACGATGATACCAAGTATAACGCCATATAATCCAAATATACTTGCACATAATAAAAATCCAAATCGTATTAATCGTGTACTAAATGATAGTGTATATAGTGGAAAAATAAAATTAGTGATTGCTGTGCAGGCGACGATAATAATCGTTGCAGAGGAGACAATGCCAGCTTGCACCGCAGCTTCCCCAATTACGAGAGCACCTACAATTGAAATAGAATTGGCAACCGTTTTTGGTAAGCGTAATACAGCTTCACGAAACACTTCAAAGGTAATTTCCATGAGTAGCATTTCAATGATGGGCGGAAAAGGAACCGTGCTTCTTTGAGAAGCTAAATTCATGAGAAGTGGTGTCGGAATAATTTCTTGATGAAAACAGGTAATCGCGATGAATAAACTAGGAAGTAGTATACTTGCCCAAAACGAACTATAGCGTAATATACGTAAAAAAGATGAAAAATATACAGATTGATATTCATCTTCATTTGACTGTAAAAAATGTTGAAACAAGGATGGAACGATTAAAACAAAGGGGGTTTTATCTACTATAATCGCAATACGGCCTTTTAATAAGGCAGCAGCGACAATATCTGGACGCTCTGTATGATAGATAGTTGGAAAGGGAGAATATCCATCGTCTAATAAATAAGATTCGATATAAGCACTCTCTAAAATCCCTTCTAGTTTAATATTGTTGATTCTATGCATCAGTTTGTTTAGTATCTCCTCATTTACAATATCTTGTATGTATACAATACTGACATTGGTATTTGTAATTGTCCCTATTGTTTTTTGTTTCATGCATAAATTAGGATTCTTAATTCGTTGGAAAATGAGGATTGTATTTGTTTGTAAGGATTCTGTAAATCCATCTCGTGGACCTCTCAGTACGTTTTGAGAAGGTGGTTCCGAAATACTGCGTTCAATTGAGGCTCCGGTACTAACAATATAGGATTGATCATAATTTTCCAAAAGAAATACGGTGTTACCGGAAAGAATAGCATTTACAATATCTTTGATACACGAAGTACTTGTTCCCCCTGAGATCGGGGCTATCAGCTGTTTCAACAATTGAAAATGGGAAGTGGATGATTGAAACGTGTTAGACGAATTCGGTATACTTAAATGTAACATATAATCTCGGATTTCTGTCATATCAGACAATCCTTGAAAATGAATCAGGACGATCTCTATATCTAATAATCGATGACGATTTATAATTAGATAGGGATTGTGG
>NZ_JBFPJH010000298.1:0-3968 GCF_040838255.1 Bacillus sp. C30
ACGGGCAGTAAGACCCCCACCTCAAAATTCAGCGAAAGCAAAGAAGTTAGGTGGGTGATCAACTGCCCGTAAAAGCCCGATTGGTGAGGGCTAATAATCAGTGGGAGATGAAGAACCCCCCACTGATTAAAGTTTCACTTTATAAGAGGAGAGATTCGTATGAGCACGAATTGGAAAAGCGTCGAACACCGCATTTATACAATGTGTATGATTCAACATAATAACGAAGTATTACTAATACAACGGCCGGATCATCTAGGCTTCCCTGGTTACATCGCTCCTGGCGGTAAAGTAGATTTTCCAGAAAGTATCGTTCAAGCTGCTAAACGAGAAGTAAAAGAAGAAACTGGATTACTTGTTTCAAATTTAACTTTTAAGGGATTAGATGAATACGTAAATCCGAAAGAAAATGTTCGATATATGGTATTTAACTATTGGACAGATTCATTTGAAGGTGAACTCCTTTTGAATCCTCCTGAAGGCGAATTATTATGGGTGCCAATTGATACAGCACTCAATCTTCCTATGCAAGATTGGTTTAAAGAGAGATTCCCATTATTTTTTGAAAAAGGTACGTTTGAAATTCAGCGTGTTTGGGACCAAGACTTGGATAAACAAGTTGCTATGACAATTACCCATACGTAAAAAAGCTTGGAATCTCTCCAAGCCTTTCTTACTTTCCCTCTATTTTCTTAATCTCATAATCAATTTCTAAAAAATTAACTCCAAATATCCACATTCTATGATTAGCTTCTAATATTTGATCCTTTCTCTCTTTAATAATAAAAGTCTCTGCTAATGGTAAGCGTATTGTAAAGAAGCGGGTATGTAAGTATATCCCTTCATCTCCCTTACGACGCTCTCTTAGCTTACTTGTAATCATTAACTGGTTCGTATCATTGTACAACTTCAAAATACCAGTCATATTCGAATATGGTAAAGGCAATGCGATATTCATATATGTCTCGTTCTTGTATGCATGCTTTGAATAGAGGGCTACAAAAACAGACTCTCCTGCTTCATTTTTTCTTAGCCAAGCCCTTACATTCTCTCTTCCATCCTTCTCATCTATTATCCCAATGATAGAGCCATGCATCGTTTCCCACTTGCCGCCCATTCCTAAATGTATTTGTCCTACACGCTTACTCATTTTCTCATAACAAAATGCAACCGGGCGGAACCAACGAGTCCATTTAATATGCGATTGTAACTCATACTCTTTTGTATTTTCATAAAAACGAATAATACTTAAAGGAATCTTCGTCATGTCAAATGCCTCACTATGAAAATCATTCATTTTATCAACTAAACCTTTGTATTCCTTGCTATCTATTAAATTTCTGTTATGTAAAAATGCTTCACCAACTGTCGCATTTCCTCTTAACCTGCTCATTGTTTTCCCGTAATATTTATAATTCGGAGTACTCTTTTCAATCATCCAACCAAGAAAAGCTGGTAACGCTACTCCAATTCCATTTACAACACCGTGAATCCAGACCATTTGTGCAATTGTAATCGTCATTACTTGTTTGAAATTTCCGTATGAATATATGAGTGAAAACATTATTGTTACCATAAGTGTACTGGATGAAAGAGTAAGGAGAATCTTTGCACTTATAGCATTGAATTTCGTTCTCCATACGTAAATCCCATATCCATAAATGGCACATAAATATATGAACACTGCAAAAAATTCAAATACCCTCGAATACGTAATTCCTATTGCAACTGTCATTGGAGAAATGACGATGATAAACATAATAGAGTCATATAACTTACTTCCCCGTTCTCTTTTTCTTCCAAGTAAACCAGCTGATAACGGCAATAAAAATGCCGAATAATGAAAGTGTGCCGCTGTAAGTAAAACAATGTCAGAACTAAAGTGCATAATTGAAACCTTTGCTACTGAAGCAAAAAACCAAAAACCACCTAAAAACAAATAAATAAACGCACTATCGATAGCCGTCTCTTCTATCGGTTTCCATCCTCTTTCTAACAATCTACTTACACCAAATAACGCAACGATTCCTGTATATGCAAACCAAAGTAGCGCAAAGAAATAGTGATTTGTTACGAAAGCTAGCATTGCACTGATTGCTGCGATTGGATATAAAAACGATACAAATTTATAAAATAATACATACGATCCATTTCTTTTTTTCTTGTCAATAATACAAAAAGACATCGGTATAAATAACAAAATAGATAATAAAATAATTGCTTCAACTGGGTTTACATTTGACCACTCATATTTTAGAAAAATAATATAGCAAGCAAGCCCAAATAGTATATTCTTCATCTCGTTTATTTCCTTTCCACAAATGTTCCCTTATATGAAAATAACGAACCAATTAACGGATTCCGTACTTGTACATGAATTCGAAAACATTGCAGTGCATCATCATAACTTTCAACAATTTTTGCCTCTCCATATAAAAATTTTGGTAACGGGATTTTTCTACCAAACATATAAAACCATTGTTTCTTTGAGGAAATATGTATCCCGCCTTTTTCATCAATATAGAAATTCAATGTAGAAACGAGTATATGTGGCTCACCAAAATAATCTACAATTTCATTATTCTCTTCATCCAACTTCATAACAGCGTTAAAATATCTTTTCTTATTATGAAAATAAAAAGTACGATTCCACCGTACAAATTCGTTCCCCTGTCCATCTCGCTCAGCGGTATTATGTATCACAAACGGAACTTTTTGCCCTCGCTCAGAGAAAAACATACGGAACTTCGATGTAATTTTTAATATTAATTTAACGAAAAAAGATCCTCCATAAATTTCATCCATTTCCCCTTCCCCAATAAAGCTATTTTCCTTTGTTATCGCATATCGTTCCTGCAATTTTGGATGAAGCCTTTTATAAGAATCCCCTAATAATCTTTCATAAATATTAACCATATACTTATCCCTTTCTCGTCCTCTTGCAATTTTTTGCGCTTGGCAAATTAGTGCTATTTATATAACCGACAATCGATAACCCTATTAGAAGAAAATTTAATGTAATCGGATTAAACGGTTGCGTAAAACTTGTGATATTCGTAATTCCTGCCGCAATTGTTAAGGCGATTAACATAATAATATGCCCTATAAATAATTTTCGTTTTGGAAGTGGCAATAGCCATATCACACCCAATATTATTTCTAGAAATCCAACTATTTTAAGCATAAAAATACTATTTTCATTCGATCCGATTAGTACAGAAAGCATCTTCACTTCTTCTGGATGAGTAAACATCACTTTCGGTACAATCCCTTGATATAACCATACGAAAGCAAATAAAAAGCAAACTAGCCAATACGTCATCGTTCTTCTAATTAGCAACTTAGGATGAAGTCCCTTTTCTAACCATAATTTTAAAGCATCAAAACTCCATGCAGTTGCCCAACCTAATAGTGGACGAAAAACATATAAATCTATCACATTTCCTATACGACCAAATCTCGTATCATAATCATATTGCGTTTCAAAATGAATATGTTCTTCATTCGGTGTATACTTCCAATAACCACGCCCTATTTGTATAAGTGATAATTGATTGTCTGTCCAAAATTTTAAAGAGGAAATGCGTTCTCCAGTTTCTTTTCTTATTTCACCTATCGATTCCCCTTCTCCGGCTATTTCAAGTCCAAATCCGATCTTTGTTTTATATAAAAACTTCTGTGGTTCTCCCTCTTTTTTTTCTAAATACGAAATCTCAGTAAAACGAGCATCCCACTCTGTATGTATATCAGGCTCTTGTGTATATGCCCATAGTTTCTCCATTGTTGTGTTCATTTCTGTGGCTGCATAAATAGGCTTTTTCTTCCCCATCCTTCCACCTCCCATGCGCTATATTTTCAATGTACATGCAATGAATTGATTTTGCTACATTTTTCACAAACTGATTTAATAAAAAGATAGAATTTCAAAAAAATACAAAAAACACTTGATTCCCTGAAAAATTTAAATT
>NZ_JBFPJH010000299.1:0-3932 GCF_040838255.1 Bacillus sp. C30
ATCTCTAAATGTTAATATCGTACATATAATTGGGGAGGGTACAAAGAAATGAAGAGAAAAAAGATGACAAAATTAACAGCGGTTGTAGCACCAGTTCTAGTAATGAGTATGGCATTAACAGCTTGCTCGGGATCAGGGGAAAAAGAAAAGACGAACACAACGCCGAAAAGTAGTGAAAAAGAAGGCGGAAAATTAGCAGCAAAGCAAGTACTTAATTTAACAGAGAGTCAAGAGATTCCATCTATGGATTCTTCTAAAGCGACAGACCAAGTATCGTTTCTTGCTTTAAACAACGTAATGGAAGGTTTATATCGACTTGATAAAGATAATAAAGCAGCACCAGGGGTTGCTGAATCATATAAAAAGAGTGATGATGGTAAAAAATATACATTCACATTAAATAAAAATGCGAAATGGTCAAATGGAGAGCCTGTAACAGCGAAAGATTTCGTGTTTGCTTGGAAACGTGCGGTAGATAAAAGTACAGCAGCGGAATATGCATACATTATGTTTGATTTAAAGAACGCAAAAGCAATTAATGATGGGAAAGCACCACTTGATACGTTAGGTGTAAAAGCTGTAGATGACTACACATTAGAAGTAGAATTAGAAAATCCAGTTCCTTACTTTGTAGAATTAACTTCATTCGGAACATTCTATCCGTTAAATGAAAAATTCGTAAAAGAAAAAGGAGAAAAATACGGTTTAGAATCAGATACAACGTTATACAACGGACCATTTACATTAACAGACTGGAAACATGAAGAAGGTTGGAAGTTAAAGAAAAATGCACAATACTGGGATAATAAAACAGTTAAATTAGAAGAAATCAACTTTAACGTAGTAAAAGATAGCGGTACACGTGTCAACTTATATGAAAGTGGACAAATCGATCGTGCAGCACTTACATCTGAAATGGTTGACAAATATAAATCAAATCCAGATTTCTTTACACAAAAAACACCGTCAACGTACTTCTTACGATTAAACCAAAAACGTGGTAATCAAGATACAGTATTAAAGAGCAAAGATTTACGTTTAGCGATTGCAATGGCATATGATAAAAAAGGCTTAACGAATGTAATTTTAAATGACGGATCTACACCTGCAGATTACTTAGTACCAAAAGAATTTGCGAAAAGTCCAGATGGAAAAGACTTCCGTAAAGATAACGGAGATATTTTAAAAACAGATGTGAAGAAAGCAAAAGAGCATTGGGAAAAAGCGAAAAAAGAAATTGGAAAAGAGCAAGTAACGATTGAGCTATTAAACTACGATAGCGATAATGCGAAAAAAGTAGGTGAGTTCTTAAAAGGAGAGCTTGAGAAGAACTTACCGGGCTTAACAGTGAATTTGAAAAACCAACCGTTTAAACAAAAATTAAAATTAGAATCAGATCTAGATTATGATTTATCTTACGCTGGTTGGGGACCTGACTACTTAGATCCAATGACATTCATTGATATGTTCGTTACAAATGGACCTCATAACCAAACTGGATATTCAAATCCGAAATATGATGAAA
The DNA here is from genome assembly GCF_040838255.1 of Bacillus sp. C30. Classification (NCBI taxonomy): domain Bacteria; kingdom Bacillati; phylum Bacillota; class Bacilli; order Caryophanales; family Bacillaceae; genus Bacillus; species Bacillus sp. C30. The sequence continues at coordinate 1,526 of NZ_JBFPJH010000299.1, forward strand.
TTGTAGAAAAAGGTAAAGGCGAGCTATTAACGAAAACGAAAGATCGTTGGGATAGCTTACTGAAAGCTGAAAAAATGTTACTTGAAGATGCTGCAATTGCACCGTTATACCAACGTGGTGATGCTCTAGTTCAAAGAGCGAAAGTAAAAGGTATTATTCACCACCCAGTTGGTGGAGATTACAGCTACAAATGGGCATATATTGGTGAAGATAAGTAAGAGAGAGGGCGCGCGATGCGCCCTTTTTTTATGCACTTTTCTTCCTTCCTGGAATATATAAAATAAAAAAGGGAGAATCGTATGGAACGGAATACTTACATCGACTTCTTAGCTTATTACGGAATAGGGAGTGCTCATCCTGGGGGTTTTACGTTAACGAAGCAATTGCTATCTCAATTGCCACTTAGACACGGAGCGAATGTTCTTGAGATAGGTTGCGGCACTGGGAAAACAGCGGCGTATATGACAAGAGAATTGGGTTATAAAGTGACAGCGGTTGAAAAGAATGAAATTATGATTCAAAAAGCGAAAGATAGATGGTTGTTTGATGGTTTAAATATACAATTGATTCAAGGCGATGTAGAAGGGTTACCGTGTTTAAATGATTCTTTTGAGCTTGTACTTGGAGAATCTATACTCGCCTTTACAAATAAAGAAAAGGTTATTTCGGAATGTTATCGTGTATTACAAAAGGATGGAAAGCTTGTTGTCATTGAAATGATTACCGAAAAACATATTGAGAAGAAAGAGGAGGAAAAGATTGGACAGTTATACGGTATGAAAGAATTATTAACTGAGAATGAGTGGATTCATTTATTTAAAGCAGCAAATTTTAAAAGAATTACAATTGCGGGTGGCGGAACTATTGCAGAAACAGTTGCAGGACATGTGGAAGAGCCAGAGTGGAATGTATCACCGTTTATTCCGGAAGAATTGTATGAGGCGTGGGTGCAACACGAACAAGTACTGCTTATGTATCAACATATTTTAGGGCATCGGATTTTTATATGTGAAAAATAGAAAAAGAGTTGGCTAAAGATAGTCAACTCTTTACTATGTTAGATGAAAAATAATGCAGCCAAAGTAATTCCAAAAATAAAGCCAAATCCGAGTTCAAGGCCCCAGCCACCGCCAAAGCCACAACCGCCGCAACCACGACGGCCACATCCGCAGCCACCGAATCCACCACCGAATCCACCACCACATCCAAATCCACAGTTATCACATCTGCTAAGACCGCCGCAAATATCACATCCGCCGTTTGAATATGCGCCATGGTATCCAAATCCTGTATCAAAAGATGAACGCTGCTGTACTGGCTCAATCCAAACAGAATCATTTGTCACGTCTATTATTTTTCCTAAATGGATATGACCATCACGATCTTCAATTCGAACAACTTTTCCGAAATAACGTTGGCATGTATTATAACATTTTTGTCTATGCATGTTCTTTCCTCCTTCCGTATTACCGTAATACGATATGTAAGCAGGACAAGTGCGGCTTGTATGAATGACCTATCTATCATAATTGTTATACGAAAGGGGAAATATACGAACAGGATACATAACGAGGAGGAAGAGAAATGAAATCTACAGACCAATTTCAGACGTACGAAGTTCCTTGGGAGGAATTAATAGAAGCACTGCGAGGTGAAATGAAGAAACAAGTAGGAGCGGATATTATTGATACGGTCGTATGTAATTTGAAAGATGGTTTTGAAGTGTATACATATGTGCAGGGTGATTTGGATTTCGAGTATACAGAAGCTCTTGAACGAAAATATGGGAGTGACGGGAAAATCCCTAATTTGTTAACAGTTATGCTGGTAGCTAGCATTTATAATACGGGTGAAGAGAATATACGTTTACATGCAGATAATAAAGATAATCCAATTGTTGAGGTATATGTGAAGCAATGAAACACGCTGTGAAAGGCGTGTTTTTTATTTATATGATAAAATGTTAGAAAATTAAGAAAGAAGGTGAGTGAATTGAAAATTAATCATCTTAATTTAACAGTTATAGATGTAACAGCTGCTAGAGAGTTTTTAGAAAAATATTTTAGTTTAACTTGTAGTGGAACAAGGGGGAATGCCTTTGCGGTTTTGCGGGATAATGATGGGTTTATATTAACTTTAATGAAAGGGAAAGAAGTTCATTATCCGAAAACATTTCATGTAGGATTTCCACAAGAAAATGAAGAACAAGTTAATAAAATTAATCAAAGATTGAAGGAAGACGGATTTTCAGTCGAACCGCCTAAACATGCACATGCGTATACGTTTTATGTCGAAGCACCTGGAGGATATACAATTGAAGTGATGTGCTAATTAAAAATCAAACTTTTTGTTAAGAGTTTTTAATTTTAAAAGTAGGAAAAGTCTGTTTTAAGGGTGGAGCTTAAAC
>NZ_JBFPJH010000580.1:0-3931 GCF_040838255.1 Bacillus sp. C30
GTGAACCCTTTGTTAAAAAAGATTTCTGATGAAGCAAACGTTAAATTCTTTGAAATGAATGAGTATCTTGAAGGACAAAAGATTGAAGTTAAAGCTATTTCTTATCAAAGTATATTTGATCTTGCGACAAGCATCGATAAACTCATTTCTTCAAGTGCATTTACGGGAAATGAAATTCGATTAGAAGTAGGATATGAAGTTTCTGATGATCCTAACTTAAATACCCATCATATTACGAAAAACTATACGAAACTAACTGAATCTGAAGGAGGTGATAAACAAAATGACAGTGAAACTTGATATTAAAGGTCCAATCATTTCTAATGATGAAGCTTGGATTTATGAGTCATTTGAAATGGATGCTACTTCTCCAGGAACAGTAATGGCAAAGTTAAATGAAGCAAACGGTGAAGATATTGTTGTAGCTATTAATAGTCCAGGTGGTTATGTATATGAGGGGTCAGAAATATATACAGCTTTAAAAACTTATTCGGGACATGTAGAAACACAAATCGTTGGTTTAGCCGCAAGTGCCGCATCTTTTATTGCAATGGCTGGTGATAAAGTTCGAATTGCACCAACTGGACAAATCATGATTCATAATGGGTCTATGTGGAATCATGGTGATCATCAGGAAATGAAGAAAGCTGCCGATATGCTAAGAGTAGTAGATAAATCCATTGTAAATGCTTATGTCATTAAAAGTGGAAAGTCGGAAGATGAATTACTTCAAATGATGGATGAAGAGACTTGGATGAGTCCACAACAAGCATTAGAGAATAATTTTGTGGATGAAATTATGTTTATGGAGAATCCAGTGAAAGTTACAGCTTCAAGTGCTGTCTCTACGATGCTTCCACAGAAAGTAATCGATGGTTTTAGAAACGGAACACTTAACAAAGGGAAAGCTGAAGGGATTACAAAAGAAGATTTAAACGCTGCATTATCAGGGTTAAAAAGTGAAATCTTGAATGATTTACAAATGAATACAGAAACAAAACCAAAAGAGCCAAATCCGAAACCTGTTAAGAACAGTGGGATTAAAGGGCTCTTTTTAAAATTATAAAAATTGGAGGAAACACATAATGACGATTACATTTAATAAATCTGAAGCATTTAGTAAGGCGAAAGCAAAATTAACGGATGCTTTAACAAACGCTGAAAGTACAGAACAGGAACAATCAACTGCTTTTGAAGGTTTCTTTGATGCCATGCAAACGGATGTAGTCAACACAGTCCGTAATCAAGTACATGACGAAATGTTAGATCGTTCTATTCTGCAACAACGCGGTCAAAATGTATTAACGGCAGCGGAAACAAAGTTTTTTAATGCGGTGGTACAAGAAGGTGGATTTAAAGACGGTTCAACCCTTCCAGTAACGACACAAGAACGTGTATTTGAAGACTTAGTGAAGGACCATCCATTATTGGGTACTCTAGGTCTACAAGATTTAGGAGCTGTAACTAAGTTCATTTATTCTGATGCAACAAAAGCATATGCATGGGGCGAGTTATTCGGCGAAATCCGAGGGCAAGTAAATGCAGCGTTCCGAGAAGAAAAAATTGGTCAACTTAAATTAACGGCATTTGCAGCTATTCCAAACGATATGTTAGAACTTGGACCAGAATGGGTTGAACGCTATGTCCGAACTTTATTAGTAGAATCTTATTCTGTTGGTTTAGAATTTGGTTTTGTAAATGGCGGTGGATCAGTAGCACATCAACCTGTAGGTTTAATGAAAGATGTAAATGCAACTACAGGTGCGGTTACTGACAAAAAATCATCTGGTACATTAACATTTGCGCCTTCTGAGCATGGTGAAGTGGTTGCTGGTGAACTTTATGAAGTTGTAAAAGCTTTATCTGTGGATGATAAAGGGAAATCTCGTAAAGTTTTAAATAATATTGTAATGGTTGTAAACCCTGTGGATTCAATTGGTGTACAAGCACGTAATACAATTCAAACGGCAACAGGTCAATGGGTAATGGCATTGCCTTATAACATCCAAACAGTTGAATCTGAGGAAGTACCAGTTGGTAAAGCATTATTCTTTGTAAAAGGCCAATACATTGCGGCAATTGCTGGTGGTTACAAGCTTAAAAAGTTCGATCAAACGTTAGCGATTGAAGATGCTACGCTTTATACAATCAAACAGTTTGCGAATGGTAAACCAAAAGATAATAAAGCTGCTCTTGTATATGATTTAAAGATTTCATTTACACCAGCACCACCAGCAACTAAATAAGGAATGATGTGAATGGATACAGCAATTTCAAATGAAATAGTACAGCAATTCAAAGATAGGATGCACTTGGGTGATGAGGAAGACGACAACCTAAAGCGTATCCTTTCTACATCTACCAAAGCCTTACTTAGAGTTTGCGGTGATTATGATTTAAATAATAACGAGGAGTTCAAGGAGTTAGTCTTTGAACGCTCTCGTTATGTGTATAACGATGCCTTAGAGTATTTTGACAAGAATTTTTTAAGTCAGATTAATAGTTTCAGCATTGAAAAAGCTTTAGAAGAAATTGTATTGGACGGTGATTAAAATGCGTCCTTTCCAATACAAAAAGCCATTAAATACAGGTGATTTTAGGAATCGAATTAGCATGGAACAACCTGTAGTAATAAAAGATGAATTGAATCAGGAAGTTGAAACAGGTAATTGGCAAGAAGTTAAAAAAGTATGGGCGATGATAAAAACGGTAAAAGGTTCGGAGTACATTGACGCTTCGGCTTCACAGTCCACACGAATTTATCGGTTTGTAGTTCCTTATACAACAGGAATTACAGAATTAATGCGAATTAATATGAAAGGTCGTATCTTTGATATTATCGAACCGCCAATGAATGATGATGAAATGTATCAAACATTGACTATTATCGCAAAGGAGCATGTTTAGTATGAACGATTTTGCGAATGAGCTTGCTAGGGAATTACAAAGATATGCAAATGTTGTGGAAGAAGAATTAATGACCGTGCAAGAAGAAGTTGCTGATGTTGCTGTTGGTAAGTTAAAGCAAAACAGTCCTAAAAAAACAGGTAGTTATCGTAATGGGTGGCGCAAGAAAAAAGATGGAAAATCCGTTGTTATTCATAATACAAAGGGACAGTTAACACATCTTTTGGAAAATGGTCATGCAAAAGCGAGTGGCGGACGCGTTCCAGCTCAAGTGCATATTCGTCCAGTTGAAGAGTATGTAATTGACGAATTGCCAAGACGTATCGAAAGGACGATTGGGCAATGACATTAGGTGAATTAACGGAAATTCTTGAAGCTACAGGTTATCCTGTGGCTTATTCGCATTTCATAGCAACACCCGGTAATCCAGTTCCAGCGTCACCATATATTTGTTTCCTTGTGGATAGATCGGCAAATTTAATGGCTGATAACAAGGTCTATCACAAGGTAAATGATTTAAATATTGAGCTTTATACAACTAGAAAAGATTTAGCTGCGGAAGCAAAACTTGAAAAGTTCCTGGACGATTATGAGATTCCTTATGATTCATACGAAACTTTTATTGAATCTGAAAAAATGTATCAAAAATTATATGAAACGAGGTTGATATAAATGAATGAAAACAAAGTTGCTTTTGGTTTAAAGAATGTCCATTATGCGCTTTTCGATATTAAAAATGGTGTAGTTACCTTCAGTACACCGATTCCATTACCAGGTGCGGTTGAATTAACATTTGATCCACGAGGGGATTTAATGGAGTTCTATGCAGATGACATGCTTTACTATGCAGCAAGTAATAACCAAGGTTATGACGGAACGTTATCTATTGCAACTACTCCGGAACAATTTGCTATCGATGCATTAGGTGAGCAATTGGATGAAACAGACGGTGTATTAAATGAGTTAGCTGATGCAAAAGGCAAACCATTCGCGCTGTTATTTGAGTTTGATGGTGATTCGAAAG
>NZ_JBFPJH010000300.1:0-3909 GCF_040838255.1 Bacillus sp. C30
CTTTTATTGTTATCTCCAGTTATTGCACTACTTGTTGTTTTTATTTTTTCATTAACATTATTTCCAACCGTTCAACCTAAGCCGAAAAACTTACCAATCGCAATTGTAAATGAGGATCAAGGAGTAGAAATTCCGAATCAACCGAAGATGAATATGGGGCAAACAATTGTTGATAATATGAAAAAGACATCAAAATCAGAGGAAGAACCTGCGGTAAAGTGGGTAGAAGTGCAAAATAAAGAAGCAGTTCAAAAAGGCTTAAATAATCAAGAGTATTATGCAGCATTAGTCATTCCGAAAGACTTTAGCGTAAAACAAGCATCATTACGAACACCACAGCCATCTTCGCCTGAAGTCGAAATATATATAAATCAAGGAATGAATACGGCGGCTTCAACTATGGCAGGGCAAATGTTAAATGGCGTAGTTGATAATATGAACAATAACGTTCGTACACAACTATTGGAAGGATTTAAAGCAAAAGGGACTACATTAACAACGGATCAAGTTTCAAATGTAGTAACACCTATTACAAAGAAAGTAACAAGTGTGAATGAAATCGGAAAAAATAGTGCGAACGGTAACTCGCCAATGTCTTTATTCCAGCCGTTATGGATTGCAAGTTTAGCGAGCGCAGCAATTATCTTTATTGCGATAAGTAAAATGCCAGTAGGTACAAGAAAAGAAAACTTTGTATTAAAACTAAAACAAATAGTAACAGGAGCAATTGCTACACTTGTAATTGGATTTGGTCTTACATGGATAGCTGATGGAATGGTAGGATTAAATATCCCGAATTTCACGGATACGGCTCTGTTCTTATCCATTACTTCTTTTTGTTTCTTCTTAATGATTTCTGCGGTGCTTTCATTAGTTGGTTTAAAAGGAATCGGGTTATTTGCACTGTTACTTTTCTTTGGTGCACCGCTATTGGCGCTAGCGCCTGAAATGATGTCTCCATTTTATCAAGACTGGATTTACTCCTGGTTACCGATGCGATTTATGATAGAAGGTCTCAGGGAAATATTCTTCTTTGGGAAAGGGTTAACTTGGAATACTCCTACTACAGTGCTCGTTTGGATTGGAGTAGTAAGTATGTTTATCATACTAGGAAGTGCTTTAAAACGTAGTGCGGTAAAGGGACACAAAACTGAATTAAATGCTTAAGAAATAAAAACCGTTTCACTCGTAGTGAAACGGTTTTTTGTGATGAAATCGATAGGGGAATAATTCAATGATAGATAGGCTTTTTCGATGTTTTAAAGGTGAGTGAAGAACTAGTATTTGCTGTCCCTTTATGTATACATGCTCCTACTATTTCGAAATGCATAAAATGTTATGTGAAATAACGGAGGGGATACGATGTATAATTCGAATTATGATGATTGGTATAGACAGAATGATAAGCTAATTAGTGATATTGAAAAAGCTATAAACGGAGAGTATAGCGCTATAAGCTGCTATGCAAAATTAGCTAACATGACTCCAAATCAAGTAGAACAAAAACAAATTCTTGAAATCCGTAATGATGAAATAAGGCATTTTCATCATTTTGTACAAATCTATACGAATTTAACTGGCAGACAACCGAAACCACAGATTACGGAAAATTGCCCTAATACGTACTTACAGGGATTAGAGTTCGCTATACAAGATGAGCAAAAGACCGTAGATTTTTACTTGGAAATTTCAGATGAAGCAGCAGATGCATCTATGAAAGAGTTATTGCGCAGAATAGCTGCAGATGAACAAAATCATGCGGTGTGGTTTTTATATTATTTTGTGAAGTCGAAGTGAGTGTTAAAAATGAATGGCTGATGTGCTGAACATATTAGAAATTATTTTAAAACGCAGTGCAATAATTGAATGGAAAACTTAAATATAAGTAGAAAGAAACCGTTTCATAAGTAGTGGGACGGTTTCTTTCGCGGTGAAATACAAGTTACATAGGTATCGACAAAATATAGTAGTTGAATTAGGTATATAATGTATGAAATGAAAACGAAAATAAATAAGCTAGGAGCAAACAAATGAAAAGAGGAATTACAGTAGATATTCCAAATGAATATGATAATCTACTTTGGAAAGTGTTAAAGCCGATTGATATTACTTCATTTGATTGGCGAGTGGAAAACGAGGAATCTTATTTCATATTGCCTGATGGATTAGGACCAGAATTATTTTCAGAAGATAACAAGGTAATGAGTGGATTAGAATTGAAAAAATTAATAAAAGACAACATATATTATCTCATTTTTGCAGATTTAAAAGCGTATCCAAAAGGAGAGGAAGTAGTAGATATTGAAACATATGAAGAATTTAAAGAGAGTAAGTGTAAAGTAGTCGTATTAGTAGCGGATGGTGATTACATACAGGTTTATGCGAAAAACCAAGAAGAGATTGAAATGATGTATGAAAACGCAATTGATCAAGGGTTTTATGTTGAATATGTTACAGACGAGAATGATGGAAGGACTCGTATGTCAGTATGGTAGTAATTTGAAGGGGGAATGGCAATATGGAGAGAAATATAAGTAAAGAATATACAATTCGAATTGCTGCAGAAGAAGAAAGTAATAGCATTATCACTCTATTAAAAGAAGTAGCACAATGGTTACAACATAAAGAAGTGGATCAGTGGCAGTATCTTTTAGGAGGAGAAGCTACCGCTGAAATATTAGATGGTATAAGAGAGAAATATACGTACGTTATTGTGAAAGAAGATGAGATTGTCGGTACGGTTACCGTATCACCTAAACAAAATGATTGGGATAAATATATTTTTGGTAAAGAGGAAATTCCTAATTCATTATATATTCATAGATTTGCGGTGAAACGGAAGTATAAGAGGCATGGAATAGGAGAATGGATTTTGCATAGGATAGAAGAGAATGTGCAAAGTGATAAAGAGTATTTGAAGTTAGATTGTGTTGGGCATAACCAAACGTTGAATGGTTTTTATAAGCGATGCGGTTTTGAATATATCGGTAGTACGGATGGATTTAGTAAGTTTCAAAAGAAAAGGAGAAAGTGAATGAATCCAATTAACGTAAGTTTAGTTGAGAAGTTAATACAAGAACAGTTTCCTCAATGGGCATATTTAGAAGTGAAACCTGTAAAGTTTAGCGGTCATGATAATAGAACGTTTCACCTAGGGGACGAGATGAGTGTCAGATTACCAAGTGATGTAGCATATGCACCGCAAGTAGAGAAAGAAAACACTTGGTTACCTATATTAAGTAAGGGACTTTCTTTACAAATTTCTGCACCAATTGCGAAAGGGAATCCGACTGAAGAGTATCCGTGGCCTTGGTCTATTAATAAGTGGATCGAGGGAGAGACAGTCACGAAAGAAAATGTTCGTGACTTAGATGAATTTGCGGCGGACTTAGGCTCATTTTTAATAGAGTTACAATCAATTGATGCGAGTAACGGGCCAATAGCTGGAGAACATAATTTTTACCGAGGCGGGCTTATATCTGTATACGATGAAGAAGCGAGAGTGGCTATTGAAAATAATAAGGATGTTTTTGATGAGACATTGTTAAAGCATCTTTGGGATTTAGCACTTAGGTCAACATGGGATCGCAAACCAGTTTGGGTTCATGGAGATGTAGCGCCAGGGAACTTACTTGTTAAAGAAGGAAAACTTTGTGCCGTAATTGATTTTGGTATTTTAGGAGTAGGAGATCCGGCTTGTGATGCAGCGATGGCATGGACATTTTTTGATAAGAATAGTAGAAACGTATTTAAAGAAGTATTGCGCATGGATGAAGAAACGTGGAATAGAGCGAGAGGATGGGCGCTTTGGAAGGCGTTAATTACATATGATGCGAATAGGGATAGTAATGAGAAAGTAGCAGAAGAATCTTATCGTGTAATTCAAGTAATTGTGGATGATTATAAGAG